>NZ_RZTA01000007.1:0-100330 GCF_004023115.1 Mesorhizobium sp. M6A.T.Cr.TU.017.01.1.1 | reverse complement strand
GTCATCATGCCCTACCAATCCCCAATCTCCCCCGGCCGCTCCTGGTACGAGGGCACGGCCGGCCCACGGCCCGAATATCCGGCGCTCGACGGCGATCGGACATGCGATGTCGTCATCGTCGGCGGCGGCTTCACCGGCCTGTCGGCGGCGGCGCATCTCGCTAAGGCCGGCAGCAATGTCGTGCTGATCGAAGCGCATCGTTTCGGCGACGGCGCATCGGGCCGCAATGGCGGCCAGCTCGGCACCGGCCAGCGCGCCTGGGCCGAGGAACTGGAAGCGGAATACGGCTTTTCCCGCGCCAAGGCGCTGCTCGACCTCGCCGAAGAGGCCAAGGCGCATCTCTTCGAATTCGCCGCCGTCAACAAGATCGAGATCGACTACATGCCCGGCCAGATGTCGGTGGCGCACAAGCAGCGCTATGTCGACGACTATAAGGCGCATGCCGAGATCATGGCGAACCGCTTCGGCTATCCGCACATCACCTTCATGGACGCGAGGGAGACGGCGGAGCGGTTGGGCTCGACGCGCTACTTCGGCGGCACCCGTGACACCGGCACAGGGCACATCCATCCGCTGAAGCTGGCGATCGGCACGGCAAAGGTGGCGGCGCAGGCGGGCGCGCAGCTGTTCGAGCAGACGCCGGCGACCGGCATCGCGTCCCTTGGCGGCAAGGTGAAAGTGACGACGCCGAAAGGCACGATATCGGCCGAGAAATGTCTGATCGGCGTCAACGCCCATGGCGGCACGCTCGAGCCGATCAGTGCCGCGCACATCATGCCGATCGGCTCCTTCATCGGCGCGACGGTGCCGCTCGGGGCCGACACAAAAGTGCTGCCGGGCGGTGAGGCGGTCGATGATTCCCGCTTCGTCGTGCGCTACTTCCGCAAATCGACGGATGGGCGGCTGCTGTTCGGCGGGCGCGAGATCTACGCCGTCAACGATCCGAAAGACATCCATGTCCACATCCGCCGGCAGATCGCCGAGCTTTACCCTGACCTCAGGGATGTCGAGATATCCCATGGCTGGGGCGGCTATGTCGGCATCACGATGCCGAGAAAACCCTTTGTGCGCGAGGTGATGCCCAATGTGATCTCGGTGGGCGGCTATTCCGGCCACGGCGTCATGCTGTCGAACTTTTTCGGCAAGCTCTATGCCGAAACCGTTGCCGGCAACCGGGACCGGCTGAGGCTGATCGAGGATCTAAAAATCCCGGCCTTTCCCGGTGGCCGTCGCTTCCGCGCACCCCTGCTCTTTCTTGCGCTCAATTGGTATGCCTTGAGGGACCGGATCTAACCACAGGTTGCAGAATCCCTCGCGAACATGCAGAATCCCGTGCAAGGGCGCAGTGATGCCACAATCGCAGGCAAAAGATGAGGGCCGTGGGCAGTTAAACGGGGGAATTTGCGGGCCTGCCCGCTTTTTGGTTTTGGGACCGATCTAACGCCGGTTTTCCGATTGAACGTCGGCCCGCAAATGGAGGTTGCAAGAGTGAGAGAGCCCTTCAGTTTCGGCGCGCCGGAACGACGGCGCTTTGCGATGCAGTTTGGCTACGACATGAGGCCCAGGTTTTGGCAGAAAGTCCGGTCGAACTTGCATCTGGTAATCGCCGCGCTTGGCACAGCAGCGCTGCTTGGCGTGGCCGCGGTGGCGCTATGGCTGGCATTGCCGGCCAATGAGAGACAAGCTGTCGCGAGCCCCGAGCAGATCGTTCCAAGCGTTCCCGTAAAAACGACGAAGATCGTGCCGGCTGCTGCCTCGACGGTCGCCGCGGTGCAGCCGGCCACTGGCAAGGCCGATGCGGTTTCGCCGGCGGTGGTTGCGGCTGAGGCCGAGATACCGGCGCTGGCGCCCAATGATCCTCGCTGGACAGGATCGAGGCAGAAGACCGCATCCGGCCAGATGGCGGGCCAAGTCGAACCAACGGCAGACAAGCCGTCCACTGCGGCGGCATTCGCCGATCCGGCAGCGAAAAACAAAGCCGCAGCATTGCTTGCCAAAGTCGCGGCTCCCAACAAGACGGCGCCGGACGGTGCGCAAACCGCCGCCATTCCCACTGCTAAGCCGCAATTGCCGGCGGCGACGCAAGCCAAGGTCGAGGCCAAGAAAGTGAGCGCGGCAGACACCGGACGCATACTAAGGGCCGTCACCATGCGCACCGGACCGAAGAAGAATGCGGCCCCCATAGTCACCGTTCCCGCCAAGACCTCGGTTCAGGTGATGGGCTGCAAGAAATGGTGCCAGATCGTCTACAACGGCAAACGCGGCTGGATCTACAAGAGCTTTATCAAGACTGGCGCGTAGGACTGCTCGGGCTCAGATGGCTTCCGTACTATGGTTGGCGGCCGAGCAGACGCCGAAAGCGTTGCCATCGTCTGGCATGCCTGCGTTCCCTGACATGGTTGCGATGCTCTTCGAACGGCACTTCGAACAGACCGCAGGTATCGCAGCCTTCCCGCTTGCCGCAGACGGGAACCCAGCATTTGACGTCGTGCTTCCAAGCCAGCGCGATCCTCTCTAGGTGAAGACGGGACGAGCTCTTGAGTAAAATGAGCTCACCGGCGACGGCCGTCCGCTTGATGTGGTCCGAGACCTCCTTGGGCATACGCAATTCGTGAAAGCGGCCGGCGTCACGATCGTCTTGCCCGGCTCCCGAGCGATGCGCATTGTCGCCGACATAGATGACCTGGTCTGCGATTTCCCGCGCGGTCTTGTAGGCGTAATGGTACTTTCTGGTCGAGCCTGCATAGTCTGAAATCTGCCCCAGAACGATGCGCTTCCGCTCGACAGTGGCCTTGGCCATCATGTCGAACGCAAGATTGATCGAATGCCAGGGCGACTTGGCGGCGTCGACGATGAATTGCGGACCGCCATTGGTGACGAGCACCTGGCATCGATTTGGCAGTGGCTGAAATGTCGCCACCCTTGCCGCCACTTTTTCGGGAGGAACGCCAAGCTCCAGCGCTACGCTGACTGCTGCGGCGGTCGGCAGCCAAAAATGTTCGGCCGGGAACGGCGTCTTCAACTCTAGCACGCCGCCACGCCAATGGATGGCCAGCTCCAGCCTATCCGGATAGGCGGCATTGACATTAGTCACGCGGTAGTCGGCCTGTTCCGACAGGCCGAAAGTGACGACGCGATGCGGAGTGGCGGAAGCCATGCCGATCACATGGGGATCATCCGCATTGAGCAGAGCGAAGCCGCCCGGCTGCAGCGCATCGACCAATGCGCGCTTTTCCCCGGCGACGTTCTCCAGGGTCCTGAAAGCTGTAAAATGTTCGAGGCGCACCATGGTGACCACAGCCACATGCGGCTGCAACATATCCGCCATCGGCTTGAGCGTATCGGGCCCATGGGCTCCGGCTTCGAAAACGACGTAGTCGACCTCACCATCAGTCTTCATGCGCTTGTAAAGTGTGCTTACCAGCGACTTGATCGTGTTGGCGAGAACCTGTGCATAGACTGAGCCATGGCTGGCCAGTATGTGTCCGAGCAAACTCGCTGCCGTCGACTTACCCGAACTGCCGGTAATGCCGATGAAAGTCGCGCTGCTTTTTGCCCGAGCGCGTCTTGCTTTATAGACTCTGAGACGTTGCCCCAGGTCTTCGCGAACTTTCCGCAATCTAGCGTTCATCGCGCCACCAAACCCCCACCCTATTGCCGTCTTATGCCTTTCGCTGGATGGTCAAGTCAATTGAAGCCAGGCAAGTTGAAGCCCGATATGGCCGGACGGCTCAGATGCAACGTCCACCATCGACCTCCAACGCCACGCCGGTGATGAAAGCCGCCTCGTCCGACGCCAGCCAGAGCGCCGCGTTGGCTATGTCGAGCGGCGTCGAAAGCCGGCCAAGCGGGATCGACGCGCGAAATTTCTCGCGGATTTCCGGCGTGTCGGCGCCCATGAATTTTCCCAGCATGCCGGTCTCGCCGGCGACCGGACACAGGCAGTTGACGCGGATGTTCTTGGGCGCGAGCTCCACCGCCATCGACTTGGTCGCGGTGATCGCCCAGCCCTTCGACGCGTTGTACCAGGTAAGGCCGGGCCGCGGCCTGATGCCGGCCGTCGAGGCCGTGGTCAGGATGACGCCGCCGCCCTGCCGATCCATGATCGGCACGACCGCCAGAGCGGCGTGGTAGATCGCCTTCATGTTGACAGCCGTGATCAGGTCGAAGGTCGTCTCGTCGACATCCAGCATGTCGCCGTTGCGATGGGTGTAGCCGGCATTGTTGACCATGATGTCGATGCGGCCGAAGGCACTCTTTGCCGCATGGACCATCTCGTCGAACTCGGAACGCAACGAGACGTCGGTCTGGGTCCAGATCGCCGCGCGGCCGATCTCGTTGGCGACGCGTTCGGCGCCCTTGGCGTTGAGGTCGGCGACAACGACGCTCGCGCCCTCTTCGGCAAAACGCTTGGCCATGCCTTCGCCGAAACCTGACGCGGCACCGGTGATGATGGCAACTTTGTTTTCCAGGCGCATGGTTTTCTCACTCATGATTGAAGACGATGGCTCGGCCAACCGCCGGCGATGGCGGCCGAAAGATCAATATACTCTCGATTTCTCCTTTGGCTTTCAGCTCGGTCCCGCTTTATGCTGCATCTGCGAAGGCCTCCCGGAACCACCTCGCCGACAAGCGTCCGGGTTGCGCCAGTGTCAAGGGCACACATCAGGACCAATCGGCAAAGGCCGATTGGCCTTGGAGTGTGACGCCGTGGCACTGGAAAATCTAAATCGATTAGATTATATCAGCCGCGTCACAGCGACCGGCGTCAAAGCGGACAGACCATGACCAGCCAGATCATTCCCGTCGACCCTTTCGACTTCATCATTTTCGGCGGCACCGGCGATCTGTCGGAACGCAAGCTTTTGCCGTCGCTCTACCATCGCCAGCGCGACCATCAGTTTTCCGAACCGACGCGCATCATCGGCACGTCGCGCTCGAAAATGACCGACGAGGAATTTCGGGATTTCGCCAGGCAGGCGATTTCCGACCATGTGAGACCGGCCGATATCGACGCCGCGGAGCTGAAGACGTTCCTTGCCCGGCTTTCCTACGTCTCGGCCGATGCGACCACTGGCGCGGGCTTCGACAAATTGAAGAAGGCGATCGGCGAAAGCGAATGCATCCGCGCCTTCTACCTGGCAGTCGCGCCGGCGCTGTTCGGCGACATCTCGCACAAGCTGAAAGAGAACGGGCTGATCACGCCGAACTCGCGCATCGTGCTGGAGAAACCGATCGGGCGCGATCTCGCCTCGGCGCGCGCGCTCAACGATCTGGTCGGCGATGATTTCCATGAAAGCCAGATCTTCCGCATCGACCACTATCTCGGCAAGGAGACGGTGCAGAATCTGATGGCGCTGCGCTTTGCCAACGCGCTCTACGAGCCGCTGTGGAATTCCGCCAATGTCGACCATGTCCAGATCACCGTCGCCGAGACGGTCGGCCTCGAGGATCGCGTCACCTATTACGACAAGGCCGGCGCGTTGCGCGACATGGTGCAGAACCACATGCTGCAGCTTCTCTGTCTCGTCGCCATGGAGGCACCGTCGTCGATGGATGCCGATGCCGTGCGCGACGAAAAGCTGAAAGTGTTGCGCGCGCTGAAACGCATCAACGGCAACGAAGCGCCCAAGCACACGGTGCGCGGGCAGTACCGTGCCGGGGCCTCGGCCGGCGGGCCGGTGAAAGGCTATGTCGAGGAGCTCGGCAAGAACAGCAACACCGAGACATTCGTTGCGCTCAAGGCCGAAATCGGCAACTGGCGGTGGGCGGGCGTGCCGTTCTACCTCAGAACGGGCAAGCGGCTGGCGACCCGCGTCTCGGAGATCGTCATCGAATTCAAGCCGATCCCGCACTCGATCTTCGGCGACAGCGCCGGGCCGATCTCCGCCAACCAGCTGGTCATCAGGCTGCAACCCGACGAAGGCGTCAAGCAGTTCATCATGATCAAGGATCCGGGGCCGGGCGGCATGCGGCTGCGCCAGATCCCGCTCGACATGAGCTTCGCGCAATCCTTCGACGGCCGCGCGCCCGATGCCTATGAGCGCCTGATCATGGATGTCATCCGCGGCAACCAGACGCTGTTCATGCGCCGCGACGAGGTCGAGGCGGCGTGGAAATGGATCGACCCGATCCAGGATGCCTGGGAAAGCGGAAGGCAAGAGGCACAGGGCTACACGGCCGGCACATGGGGCCCCTCGGCCTCGATTGCGCTGATCGAACGCGACGGGCGGACATGGCACGAGAGCAATTGAACAGCGCCGCCTACAACTGGCACGCGTTTGCCGGACGCCAGGACCTGGCGGCAGCACTTGCCGGCCACGTCGCAGGCCGCCTGACCAATGCAATCGCTGAGCGCGGCACAGGGCTGCTCGCTGTTTCCGGCGGCACGACGCCGGCGAGATTTTTCGCATCGCTTTCGAATATCCCGATCGCCTGGAACAAGGTGACGGTGACGCTGGTCGACGAGCGTTGCGTGCCGGCCTCCTCTCCGCGCTCCAACGCCGGGCTGGTCGCCGCTAATCTCTTGCAAAACGCGGCTGCAGCCGCACGTTTCGTGCCGCTCTATGAAGAGGTAGCAAGCGGTGGCGATACGTCGGAGTCCGATAGCAGGATGTTGCGGTCGCTGCCCTGGCCGCTCGATGTAGTCGTGCTTGGCATGGGAACCGATGGCCATACCGCATCGTTCTTTCCTGACGCCGACAATCTGGAAAAACTGCTCGATCCGTCCTCGGAAAGGGTCGTGCTCCCGGTTCACGCGGCAAGCGCCGACGAGGCGCGGCTGACGCTGGCGCTGGCGCGGCTCGTCGAAGCCGGCTTCGTCGCGCTGCACATCGAAGGCGAAGACAAGCGCAAGGCATTCGAGAGCGCGATGGCATCGGTAACACGAAAGCCCATTCGCGCCGTGCTCGACGCAGCCGAGAGGCCCGTAGAGGTTTTCTGGGCACCCTGATTTCAACTTGCCGAGGGTCCCGGCAGATAGCCGGAAGGTGTTTGCGGGACCTCGCCTGAAAGGACCGACGTCATGACCGCGAGACGCGACATCGAAGCCATCACCGAGCGCATCCGCCAACGCTCCAGACCTGGTCGCGAGGCCTATCTCGTCCGCATCGCCGAGGCCTCGAACCGCACCGCCAACCGGGCCGTGCTTTCCTGCGGCAACCTCGCCCATGGCTTTGCCGTCTGCAGCCCTTCGGAGAAGGTGGCACTTGGCGGCGACCGGGTGCCGAACCTCGGCATCATCACCTCCTATAACGACATGCTGTCGGCGCATCAGCCTTTCGAGACATTTCCGGCCCTGATCAAGGACGCAGCGCGCGAGGCCGGCGGCATTGCCCAAGTCGCCGGCGGTGTGCCGGCGATGTGCGACGGCGTCACGCAGGGCCAGCCCGGCATGGAGCTGTCACTGTTCTCGCGCGACGTGATCGCCATGGCCGCGGCGATCGGCCTGTCGCACAACATGTTCGACGCGGCTGTCTATCTCGGCGTCTGCGACAAGATCGTGCCGGGGCTGGTGATCGCAGCCCTGACCTTCGGCCATCTGCCGGCGGTATTCATCCCGGCCGGGCCGATGACGACAGGCCTGCCCAATGACGAAAAGGCCAAGGTCCGCCAGCTCTATGCCGAAGGCAAGGCAGGAAGGGCCGAACTGCTCGAGGCCGAGTCCAAATCCTATCACGGACCAGGAACCTGCACCTTCTACGGCACGGCGAACTCCAACCAGATGCTGATGGAGATCATGGGCCTGCACACGCCAGGCGCCTCCTTCGTCAACCCCGGCACGCCGTTGCGCGACGCGCTGACCCGAGAGGCGACGAAGCGGGCTCTGGCGATCACCGCGCTCGGCAACGCCTATACGCCGGTCGGCCGGATGATCGACGAGCGCTCGATCGTCAACGGCATCGTCGGCCTGCATGCCACCGGCGGATCGACCAATCACACCATCCATCTGATCGCCATGGCGGCCGCGGCCGGCATCGCCATCACCTGGCAGGATATTTCGGACCTTTCGGAAGCCGTGCCGCTGCTGGCGCGGGTCTATCCGAACGGCCTTGCCGACGTGAACCATTTCCATGCGGCCGGCGGGCTCGGCTTCCTGATCCGCGAACTGCTCGACGAAGGCATCCTGCACGAGGACGTCCAGACGGTTTGGGGCGAAGGCCTGCGGCCTTATGCGGTCGAAGCCAAGCTCGGCGCCGATGGCGGCGTGGTGCGCGAGGCCTCACCCCGCGAAAGCGGCGACGAGAAGGTGCTGGCGCCGTTCAAGAAAGCGTTCCAGCCAACGGGCGGATTGAAAATGCTCTCGGGCAATCTCGGCCACGCCGTCATCAAGACGTCCGCCGTGAAACCGGAGCGGCGCATCATCGAGGCGCCGGCAAAGGTTTTCGACAGCCAGCAAGGGCTCAACGAGGCGTTCAAGGCAGGCACATTGACCGGCGATTTCATTGCCGTCATCCGCTTCCAGGGGCCGAAAGCCAATGGCATGCCGGAGCTGCACAGGCTGACCACCGTGCTCGGCGTCCTGCAGGATCGCGGCCAGCATGTGGCGCTGGTCACTGACGGACGCATGTCGGGCGCGAGCGGCAAGGTGCCGGCGGCCATCCACGTGACGCCGGAAGCGGTCGAGGACGGGCCGATCGCCAGGATCCATGAGGGCGATATCATCAGGCTCGACGCCGAGGCCGGAACGCTGGAAGTGCTGGTGCCGGCCGGCGATTTCGCACTGCGACGGGCGGCGGACAGCGATCTTATCGCCAATGAATTCGGCTTCGGCCGCGAGCTTTTCGCTGGGTTCCGGCAAATGGTCGGCCGTGCCGATCACGGCGCCAGCGCCTTCGGAAACAACGTGGCGGAACTCGCACTGCAGTGAAAAAAGGGCGGCGCAATGCCGTGGCTGGCGGGCCGCCCTTTTGCCGGCGTCGAATTACGTCCCTACTGCACCGTCAGCTCGGCTCGCTCGCCGGCCTTGATCGTCACTGTGCTTTCCCTTGAGCTGTTGTCCAACTTCTCCGAGACGACCGCATAGTCGCCGGCCGGCAGCGCCGCCTGATACTTCTCGTCATAGGCGTAACCGAGCGATTTGCGGTTGCCGTTGATGTCCTTTTTCGGATCGAAAATCTCGATCTTCGAGGCCCCTGGCGCGGTGATCGCCAGCACGCCGGCATTGATGGCGATCTTCAGATCCTGATTCTCACCGGCCTTGACGCTGAACGGCTGCTCGGCGACGGCGAGGTCGACCGTCGCCATCAACACATAGTCATCGGGCGGCAGATCGAACTTGCTGTCGGGACCATAGGCATAAGTCACCTCTTCCCTCGTTCCGTCGATCTTCTTTTTTGCCTTGAACACCTTGAAGCCGATGCCCGAACCGTCGGCCTTGTCGCCGCCGGCGACATAGTAGGCGTTGGCGACGACGTGGCCGACGCCGACGATGATATCCTTGTCGATGACCCTGCCGGCCGTGAGCGAGATGGTTTCGGTAACCTCGCCCTGCCCAATCGTGACCGTCACTTTCTGGTCGCCGGCCGGCAACACGACTTTCGTGTCGCCATAATAAGTCGGGGGCGTATCGACGCCCGGATAGACGATCACGACAGCTGCGCCATCGGCCACATCCGCTCCCTCACTTGGCCGCGGGTGAATGATGAGCGTGCCGGCATTCAGCGCGAAGATAGGCTTATAGACCTGCCCCGCCTCGACCTTGAGCTTCTGTTCGGTCCTGGCCTCGCCATCGCGTGCGACAATTATGTAGTCGTCGGGTTCCAGATTGCCCTTGTAGGCGCCGTATTCGGTGGTGACGTAATCGCCGCGCGTGCCGTCGGAGCTCGCCTTGTAGATCTCCCAGGAATTGCCGTCGGTGACGGGATCGCCACCCTCGGCTAGCACCACGGTCGGCACGAAGTTGAACTCTGGCTTTTCCGGCTCGAGAGCCGGCGCCGGTTGCGGCGCAGGCGCTGGTTCGGGCGCCGGTGCAGGCGCGGCGGCGATAGTTTCGACCAATGCGTTCTGTAGCGCTTGCTCGTCGGACGCCTGGATGTATTTGCCGCCGGTGTTGTCGGCGAGGCAAGCGACCTGCCTGCCCTCGTCCGCGGTCAGGCCGAAGCCGACGACGTCGACGGTGAAGTCGACACCGGCAGCCTTCAGCTCCTTGCCGAGCGCGCACGGGTCGCCATTGCAGGTCTCAAGCCCGTCGGTGATCAGGATGACGGTGGCCTTGTCCTCGGTGTATTTCAGCGCCTCGGCCGCCTGCTTGACGGCCGCGGTCAGCGGCGTCTTGCCGATGAATTTCAGACTGTCGGCGGCAGCGGAAACAGCACCTGCCGAGCCGGCTTGCGGCGGCACGATGAGCTCGATGTCCTCGCAACTGCCCTTCTCGCGATGACCATAGGCCATGAAGCCGATTTCCTTGTCGGCGGGGACCGACTGCAGCACGGTTCGAAGCGATTCGCGGGCAATTTCGAGCTTGGGCTTGCCGTCGATCTGCGCCCACATGGAGCCGGAAGCGTCGAGAACGATGACGACACGGTCGGCGGCATGGCCGGGCGTCGTCATCCACAACAGGAGCATCGCCGCGGCGAGGCTCCGTGCAAGTCCCGCCATGAAAATCTCCCCCAGTCAGTCACCGTCAGTTCCGGGAAGCTATTTGACGCGGCACTAGGACACAAGCCCGGACGCAGGGTGTGGGAGGGTCGGCCCTTGAGCCAAACCCCTCAATACGTCGTGCGCCGCTCTTCGGAAGGCGGCCGGCCGAACTGCAGCCGATAGCTCTGGGCAAAATATGAGTGTGAGGTGAAGCCGGTGGCGATCGCCACGTCGAGGATCGGCATGTTGGTCTGGCGCAGCAATTCGCGCGCGCGCTCAAGCCTGAGCCGCATATAATAGCGACCGGGCGTCACTGTGAGGTGACGCAGGAACAGGCGCTCGACCTGGCGCACCGACAGGCCCGCCGACTTGGCGAGTTGCACCGCCGACAACGGCTCGTCGAGATGATCGGCCATCAGCTCGACGATGCGCCGCAGCTTTTCCGATTTGCCGGTCAGGTCGCGCTCAGGGCCGACGCGCTGGCGGTCTCCGGCGGAGCGGATGCGCTCGTGTTGGAACTGGTTGGCGACGCCGTTGGCGAGGCTGGAGCCGAAATCGCCGCGCACGATCTCCAGCATCAGGTCGATGGAAGTGGTGCCACCGGCGCAGGTGTAGCGCTTGCGGTCGATCTCGAAGACATTGCCGGTGCAGTTGATGTCGGGAAACCGCTCGACGAAGCCGGCGCGGTTTTCCCAGTGGATGGTGCAGCGATAGCCTTCGAGCTGGCCTGCCTCGGCGAGCAGATAGGAGCCGACCGAGAGTGCGCCGAGCGCGTTGCCGCGCCGGCCCCAGCTGCGCAGCGCTGCCAGCACCTTGCTCTTGCCGGGAAACTCCGTCGTCAGCCCGACCGAGACGAAAAGGATATCGACCGGCGGCAGATCGGCGACAGCGTAGTCGATCTTGAGCGGCAGGCCGTTGGAGGCCATGACGGCATCGCCATCGGCCGACACCGTCGTCCAGCCATAGAAGTCGCGGCCGAGCAGCCGGTTCGCCGACCGGAACGTGTCGATTGCCGCAGCCAGCGAGAACATGGAAAACTTGTCGACCAGCAGGAACCCGAACTGCCGGCCGCCTTGAACGGGATCGTTCGTGACCGGCCGCTCTGAGGGAACAGTGAGGTTCGGCAAAGCTGCGCTTTCCAGGATCAGAAGGAGGGCCGTTTCAACCCGGCCGCGAGATAGGCAGAAGCTAGCGTGTTGGCCATCAGCATGGCAATGGTCATCGGTCCGACGCCGCCAGGCACCGGCGTGATGGCGCCGGCCATCTTCGCCGCTTCCGCATAGGCGACGTCTCCGACCAGGCGGGTCTTGCCCTCGCCCTTTTCGGGCGCCGCGATGCGGTTGATGCCGACGTCGATGACGGTAGCACCGGATTTGACCCAATCACCCCTGACCATTTCAGGTCTCCCGACAGCGGCAACGAGAATGTCGGCGGTGCGCGCCAGTGCAGCCAGGTCCTTGGTGCGGCTATGCGCGATGGTGACGGTGCAGTTGGCGGCGAGCAAAAGATTGGCCATCGGCTTGCCGACGATGTTGGAGCGGCCGACGACCACCGCATTGAGGCCGGAAAGATCCTTGCCGCGCACGCGCTCGATCAGCAGCATCGAGCCGGCCGGTGTGCAAGGCACGAACGCCGTCTCCAGTTCGCCGGTGCCGAGCTTGCCGACATTGATGAAGTGGAAGCCGTCGACATCCTTTTGCGGCGCTATTGCCTGGATGACCTTGCCCGCATCGACATGGCCAGGCAGCGGCAGCTGCACCAGGATGCCGTTGATGGCCGGATCAGCGTTGAGTTCGCCGATGATATCAAGCAGCTCCTGTTCGGAGATCTCGGCCGGCAGCGTGTGCTGGACCGAATGAAAGCCGCATTCCTTGGCGGTGCGGGATTTGGAGGCGACGTAAACCTGGCTGGCCGGATCCTCGCCGACGATGACCACGGCGAGACCGGGCTTCTGCGCGCCCTTTTCCATCAGCTCGACAGTCAAGGCCTTGACCCGCTGCACCACGTCTTCGGCGATGCGTTTTCCGTCAATCAACTCGGCCATGAAGCACCTTCAACATCATTCTTCTTCGGGCGGCATTTTCACGAAAATGCGGCTGGGCAATCCCGTCAAAGCGCCGTCTTATGCCGTTAACTCGAAACCGAGGGCTTTTATTCGGCGCTCAGAAATAGCGGCGGCCCGATCGGCTTTCGGTGAGTTCGCGAACCGCTTCGCGGAATTCGCGCAGGCTGGCTCGGATTTCCTCGATAGAGGCTTGCTGTGCAGCGGCTTCCGAAGCCTGATTTGCCTTGTCCCATGGGGCTCGGGGATAGATCGACTGCTGCTGCGGATAAGGCACTTGCCCGGCATCGGGCTTCGGCGGCTGCGTATAGGGGTACGCCTGCATTGGCGGGGCCGGATACATCTGTTGCGGGTGCGAAGCATAGGCGCCCTGCTCGGCTTGCGGCTGCTCGTAGCCGGCAGGCGCCGGCTGACGCGGCGCGAAGGGAGACGCCGGTTCCGGGCGAGCGGAATAGATCGGATTCCGCTTCGCGCTTTCGGCGACTGCCGGTGAGCCACTGGCCGGTGAGCCGGAACGCGTGTTGGCAGGGTCTTCTCTGCTCACCTTGCGCGGCATGATGTTGCTCACCGCCGACAGCAGCGCACTGATCGGACCTGAACGCCTGGTGGCCTCGACTGGCGGAACGGGCGGCGGCGCCTCGTATGCCTTGTTTTCAATGGGTGTCCGGCGCTCGTCCGTCCTTCGGCGCGGCCGCGTATTGGCGGTTTCGCGCAGGCTCGCATAGGCACCGCGCATGGCGCCCAGACCGACACCAGAGGCGGGGCCCGCCAGCAGGCCGGCAAGCACCGTCACGGCGCGCGAAGGTCCGTTCGGCTCAAGCGGGGCGAAGGCCTTGGAGATCACGTTGATGTTGGCGGTGTTGATGTCCTTTTGCTCGCCGGTTTCCTTGGCGCGCAGAAGATATTGTTCATAGACGGAGCGCTTGGCGGCGGCCTCGCGCTCCAGTTCGCGCAGGGTGACCAGGTCGCTGTTGACGTCGCCGCTGCGGACCTTCAACTGCGCCAGTCGGGAGGCCAGATCCTGTTCGAGCTGCACGGCGCGCTTCAGGTCGACCTGCAGCGAAGAGGCGATGCGGCGCAGCTCCCCGGTGATACGCTCGCGCGAGCCGGCAAGCTGGGCATTGAGCGCCTGGAGCTCGGGATGGCGCGGCCCGAACCGGATCGCGGCGCGGTCGGCCTCCTGTTTGAGCGTCGCATATTGCGAGCGCAATTCGCTCATGGTGTTGGAGTTGATCTCCTCCGGCAAGGTGCCGCTCAGAACCGAATTCACGTCGATCGAGCGCGCCGACGCCGCACGGGCGTTGAGTTCCAGCGTGCGCGCGCGGGCGATGGCAAGCTGCTGGTTGAGCTTGAGCATCTCGTCGTCGCTGATCAGATGACCTTGCGCGTCGACGAGGTCATGCGTGGCCCTGAAATCCTCGACCTTGCGCTCGGCCACTTCCACGCCCTCGCGCAGCTCGTCGAGCCTGCCGGTCAGCTCGTTGGTCGCGCGGCCAGCGGTGTCGGACTGGATCTGTCCGAAGGTCTGCAGGAAAACGTCCGTCATCGTGTTGGCGATGAGGGCCGACTTCTCGCCATTTTGCGTGGTGGCGCTGACGGAGATGACGAAGGTCTTGCCGCCGCGCTCGACCGAAAGGCTTTCGGCCAGATTGCCGACGGCCAGCGCACGGCGGCGGTCCGCATCGGCACCCGGCTCGTCATTGCGCGACAGGATCGACCGGATGAGCGTCATCACGCCCAGGCCGCCGGAATCTTGCCCGTTGAACTCCGGATCGTTGACGAGATGAAGCTTGTCCACGACCTTGTTGAGAACAGTGCCGGAGGTGAGCACGCGAACTTGGTTTTCGACGATGGCCAGCGTGGCGTCGGATGCAACCACTGATTGGGTAAGATCGCGGTCGGTGAGCTTCAGGTCGCGCGGGTCGACGATCAGCTCTGCGGTGGCTTCGTATTTCTTCGGCGTCGACAGCGCGATCGCGACGCCAAGCGTGGCGCCCAGTATGGTCATGGCGACGATCAGCAGCTTCGACCGGGCAATGCCGCGGACGACCTGCATCGGATCGATCAACGGCCTCCATTCTTGTCCGTCGTCGCGGGAAGACCGTTGCTCGTCATCGGCATATCGGGGCTCGAATGCGGCATATCGAGGCTCGAATGCGGCATATCGAGGCTCGAATGCAGCATATCGAGGCTCGTCGCCGGTGTATCGAGGCTCGGACGCGGCATATCGAGACTCGTCACCGGTGTATCGAGGCTCGAACGCGGCATGTCGGGGATCGGCATCGAAACGGCGGTCCCCGGAAACACCGGCAGCAACCGGCTCCTCCCGCAGCCTGGCTTCCGCATAGTCTGCTTCAACGGCCTCGTCGGTCTCAAGCGGTATCCGGGCGGCCGAAGCGGATGCATAGCCGGCTCGAGGCTGGCTTGTTTCATCGTCTGCCGAGAATTCCGAAGCTACCGGGCGTTCCTGGGGTGCCGAGGGCTCCGGAGCTGCGGAGAGTTCCGGATGCGCTCGCGCCTCCCGGCGTGAGCGCGCGAGACGATGGCGCGTGGCGGCATCCTCGCGCCATGACGGGTCCGCCCGGTCCCCGATCGAAACCAGCGATGGTTCAGCGTCATCTTCGCCGCGCATCGCCTGGCCGAGCGCCAGCAAGGATCGCTCGCGCTTCCAATCTTCACGGTTTTGCCTGTCGACCATTGTCGTGGAGCTTGCCCCTGGCGGCTTGGACGCGCGGTCAGCCATTCGTTAAGCCACGCTAAACAAGCATAGGAAACAAAAGGTTAATTTCTCTGCCTTGAAGATGAGGTTTCCCTCTTCGGTTGTGTCCTTCTTGAAGCAACAAAAGCGTTCAGAACGGCGCGTTAAACTTTCCAACCTATGCTGTCTCCGACACATGACTCAGGCTGGCAACATCCCGCAAAGGCGGCCCCTCGCCCGGATCGGCGCTTTCGTGGCCGAGCGACGGGGACTGGTTCGCGACTATCTCTCGGCGATCAGCGGCGCAGGCGGGCGGCTGGTGTTTTCGCTCGCCTATTTCATCGCGCTGGCCAACACGCTGTCCATCGCCGAGTTCGGCATGTTCGCGACCGCTTCGGCGGCCGGCGTGATGCTGTCGCGCATCCTGGGCTTCGGCTTCATCTCGGCGCTTTACCGAACCGCCACCATCCGCCCCAATCTGATAGGCACCTTCACCGCCGGCTTCCTTCTGCTCGGAGTGATATCGCTGCCGTTGCTGGCTGCCGCCTCCTACGGCGTCTACCTGATCTTCTTTGCCAGCACCGTGCCGCTGTCGGTCTTTGCGGCGATCGTCTTTGCCGAGGCGCTGTTATGGCGGCCGGTCGAGGTCGCGCTGATCGTCAACAACGGCCTCGGCAAGTTCGGCCGCGCCGCGCTGCTGACGATCCTGGCAACGGCCTTGCGGGCGCTCGGCGCCGTGCTGTTCATGTTCGCTGCGCAGCCGACCATAGGGGTCTGGTCCTGGTTTTATATCGGCGCCAACGCCGCCTCGCTGCTCATCGCCTTCGGATTTTTCTATCCGCGCCAGAGGCTGCGGCTGCGACTGGAACTCTATCTGCGGCGGCTCGCCGATTCCATCTACGTGGCCGGCGCGGAGGTGCTGTTCTACCTGCAGATGGAATTCGACAAGCTGCTGGTGCTGGCGATCGGCGGTCCGCACCTCGCCGGCATCTATGCCATCATCATGCGGCTTGTCGACCTGACCGCGATCCCGATCCGCACCTTCTCGATGATGCTGGTGCAGCGCATGATGCGCGCGCCGGAACTGCTGTCGCGCCTTTCGGTCAAGAGCGGCATCGAAGGCGGCGTGTTCCTGGTCTCGACGCTGGCGCTGGCGGCGCTCGCCATCGTGCTGCATTTCTTTCCCAACGCGCTGGGCAAGAATGTTGCCGAGGCTGCCCCTCTGGTGGCGCTGGCGATCTGCGTGCCAGGGCTGCGCAACCTGGTCGAATATCAGGCCGAGCTTCTGTTCGCGCGCGGCCAGACGCTGGTGCGGGCGATCAACCTGGCCCTGCTTGCCGGGCTGAAGGCGGTCCTGCTGACCTATGTGCTGACCACCATCCTGGACATGCCGGAACTGGTGTTGTCGCTCAATGTCGTCTTCCTGCTGCTCTACCTCGCCTCGACGCTGCTCACCTATTCGGCGATGCGCAATCCGGCCAAGCCGGTGTAGGGTCGATCAACTGCCTGCCGTCAATGGCCGAGATGGGATGGAAAGTTTCCCTCTCGACATGCAATATCGGGGGGCATGACCGAGTTATCTTTCCGCCACCTGAACCCTAACTGGAACGCCGAGCCCAATGCTCCTGACGTAGAGCTAGTCGTCGAGGGCGACACAGTTCAGATTTCCTTTCTTTTGAAGCCATTGGCCCACGACGCCGAAGAGGGAGAGTCGGCAACGCTTCGCTTCGTTGGCTGTAGTCGTTGGCAATGGGACGCCTCAGATGATCGCGCGTGGTTTGCAGGTGAAGGCCGTTACAGCAATCAGGCTCCAAAATGGGGGGCGTTCTACGAGGTGACCGGCGAGAGCCGGGCAACCGACGATTGGGAGATTCTGGCGCCAGACAGTCCGAATTCACGGCATTTCGTGTTATGTTTTCGAGACGACATCATAGAATTTGTTGCCCGAGATTGGTCGCTCACTCGAAAAAATGCCTGATGTCGAATAGCGGGGAAAGCGCCGCCGTTTACCGACCTTGCCGCCGCTTCTCCAGAGCTACGTTCGCGCCACGACTGCTACCGGTTCGTTGCGGCCGTTTATCGTTCAGCCCGCCTCAGTTAGGCATTGCGCGGCAGTGTGCTATCGGGCAGGTGAGCCCGGGCCAATAGGGTTGGGCCCGGGCCAACAGAGTGATGAGATGCGTCTGAGCAACTGCCACAACTTCCATGACTTCCGCAGCATGGCCAAACAGCGCCTTCCCCGACCGATCTTCAACTACATTGACGGCGCGGCAGATGACGAAGTCACCTATCGGCGCAACAGGGCTGCCTTCGATGACTGCGACCTGGTGCCGAATGTCCTGCGCGGCGTGACCAATGTGGACATGTCGGTGACCGTCATGGGCCAGAAGCTGGCGATGCCGGTCTACTGCTCGCCAACAGCGCTCCAGCGCCTGTTCCACCATCAGGGCGAACGTGCGGTGGCGGCAGCGGCGGCGAAATATGGCACGATGTTCGGCGTCTCCTCGCTCGGCACCGTCAGCCTCGAAGAGGCGCGCCAGATCAGCAATGGGCCGCAAGTCTACCAATTCTACTTTCACAAGGACCGCGGATTGAACCGCGAGATGATGGCCCGGGCCAAGCAGGCGGGAGTAGAGGTGATGATGCTGACGGTCGACAGCATCACCGGCGGCAACCGCGAGCGTGACAAGCGAACGGGGTTCGCTATTCCCTTCAAGCTCAACCTCGCTGGCATCGCCCAGTTCGCGGTCAAACCATCGTGGGCGATCAACTACTACACGCATGAGCGGCTCAAGCTGCCGCAGCTCGACGGTCATGTCGACATGGGCGGCGGCGCGATGTCGATCAGCCGCTACTTCACGGAGATGTTGGACCCCGCAATGTCGTGGAACGACGTTGCCGAGATGGTGCAGCACTGGGGCGGACAGTTCTGCCTGAAAGGCATCATGTCGGTCGAGGACGCCAGGCGTGCGATCGAGATTGGCTGCACCGGAATTGTCCTCTCCAATCACGGCGGTCGACAACTCGACGGCTCGCGTACCGCGTTCGACCAGCTTGCGGAGATCGTCGCTGCGGTGGGAGACAGAATCGATGTGATGATGGATGGCGGCGTGCAGCGCGGCACGCATGTGCTCAAGGCGCTCTCGCTGGGCGCAAAAGCCGTCGGATTGGGCCGCTACTATCTCTTCCCACTGGCGGCCGCCGGGCAGGCCGGCGTCGAACGCGCGCTGGAATTGATGCACATCGAGATCGAGCGTGGCATGAAGCTGATGGGCTGCACCTCGGTCAACGAACTCACGCGACGGAACCTGCGCTTCCGTCTGTAACAGGTGACTTCCACCCTTTCATCACCCCTACCGGGAAAACGGCAAGGGGTCGAAAACCGGTCGTTCAGGGTCTGACCCAAGGACTAGTCGAGCCGATCAGGCGGCGGATTCGGCCGATATCCGTGCCGATGAAGGACTGCATGCCGATGGCCACTTGTTCCGGCGCCATGGCGGCGACGAAGCGGCGGAACTCGTCATCCGACAGCGCTTCGCCCGTCCAGTGGACGCGGCAGAATTCCTCCGAGCCGTGGAAATGGCCGGCACCGGCGAGCACGTCGTCGACATAGCGGCCGTAGATCATGCATTCGGAGAATTTGCGCACCGCACCGACGATTTCGACCCAGTTGCGGCCATGGACCTTCTCGATCCGGGCACACATGGCGGTCACTGTTTCGCGGCGCCATGCGATCAGCGTCGAAATGTAATCGTGGGTGGAAACCTCTGATGGCTCGATGCCGAGCGCCGAGCCCGCATTGCGCGACCAGATCCGGTGTTCCTCATGGCCTTCGGACAGCACGCCGCCGCGGCGGAACAGACGCACCTTGCCATCGCGCCAGAAGGCGCTGCAGTCGAAAGGTTTTAGGAACGCCACGTCGGAATCGCAGAAGATCAGCACGTCTTCCCCGGCACGCGCTGATATCGCGATGCGGCGAAGCTGCTGCACATGCCAGCCGCGCAGCGGCATGGTCTTCAGGCTGAGCCAGATGCGCCGGCGGAACAGGCTCAGTGGATCGTCGAAGGCGTGCAGCCAGCGCGGCAACAGGTCCCGCTCGTCGACGACGGTGCGGCGGCTGTTCTCCAACTGGCGAAACAACGCCACGTCGCGATGCTCGACAAGAATATAGTGGTGCGCCACGCCGGAAACGTAGCGGTCGAGGGTTTCGCACAGCAGGCGACAACGCTCCAAATCCGGCGCATAGCTTGCCGTCACGACCGCCGCCGTCGGCGTCCGGCGAAGGACATCGGGGGCGGCGGCAGGGCTCGGCACGAACCGGCTGTTCAACGGCCCACTCCGGAGCCTGCTCCGCGGCCTGATCTGGCAGGGGCGGGCCTGCGCAAGAATTTCTGGCCAATGACGCGCCACAGAAACACAGGATTACCGACGACATAGCGGCGCCAGAGGCGGCCCGGCTCGATCCACAGCCGAAACAGCCATTCGAGCCTGAGCCGGCGCATCCACAGCGGCGCCCGCGGCACCGCGCCGCTCAGGAAATCGAGCAGCGCGCCGACGGCGATCGGCAGTGTGCAGTGGCGCGCATCGATGTGGCGCGCGATCCACAATTCCTGGCGCGGCACGCCCATGGCGACAAGCAGCACGTCCGGCCGCAATCTGGCGATGCGATCGACGATTGCCGGCTCCTCTGCGGGGGAGAAATAGCCGTCGTGGATGACCACGAATCTGTGCTGCAACGCGAGCGCTGCCAGCTTCTTCGATGCCGCCTCGGCGTTGGCCTGCGTCGCGCCGAGCAGCCCCACGGTCAGCGGCCTGGCGGACGCCTGGAGGAAAGCAGGGATGAAATCGGTGCCGTTGAGATTGTCGGGAAACCACGTTCCGTAGAGCAGTTTCGCCGCCAGATCGACACCGACACCGTCAGGCAGGATGAGAAAATCGTCGAGCGCCTCGGCAAAGACCGGCTCCGTGTAGGCGACATTGGCATTGTGGGCGTTGAGAAAGCTGACCTTGGTGAAGCGTCGCTCCGCAATCAATCGGGTCAGCAGGGCGACCGCATCGTCCCAGCGGATGGCGAGAACGGATATACCGAGGATCGATTTCAAACTGTCGACCCCGAATGCGGCGCGGGCGGTGTGCATGTTCACGCGAACACCTCCTGCCTGATGGGATCGAGCTTTTTCAGGCCACGCCTGATTGCGGCATCGAGCGCTTTCATCTGCCGGCGGTGGAAAGCGCTGCCGTCGACGTCCCTGACGTCGGTTGCCGCGGCTTCCAGGGCGCCGGCGAAGGCGACCGGATCGTCGGTCACGATGCAATTGACCGGGCGATGATCGATGCCGCGCAGCGAATGGCTGGTGGCGACGGAAGGCAGGCCGAGTTCGAAGGTTTCGATGGACTTGAGCTGCACGCCGCTGCCGGAGGTGCTGATCAGCGGGATGACGGCGGCACTGCGCACGAAGGCCTGCGCGTCCGGCACGCGACCGACGAATTCGACACCGGGATGCGTGGAAATGACGCCCGGCGGCACGCTGCCGGCGATCCTGACCCGGAAATCCGGCCTGAGATGCGGCACCACTTTGTCCAGGAACCAATCGAGGCCGATGCGGTTCGGCTGCCAGGTCCAGGTGCCGATCAATGCCGCGTCGCAATCGATACTGCGCAGGGTTTTTTGCGCGGGCGGCTCGGCGCAAGTCACCAGCGGCAGCATCGCCGAACGATCGTCGGAGCCGACGCCGAGCGCTGAGCGATCTTCCTCGGCCAGCGTGAAGACGAAGCGTGCCCGGCGGCAAAGCCGTGCTTCAATGACCTTGAGCAGCTTGGCCTCACGGCGAAACAACATGCGCTGGAAAAGACCGCCGGCAGCAGCGGCGTTCTGCAGCGCCGAACTGTGCTCGACATTGTGGGCGACGAAGATCGACGGCCGGTCGCCGAAGAGGCTTTCGAAGGCGCCGGCGAACTGCACGGAATTCAAGACATAGCCGTCAAAAGGGCCGGCGCGATCGACGGCGGCCTGGACCTCGCTGTCGGTGACCACGCGCAGCTTGACCGACGCGAAAGTGAGGCCGGAGAGCAGCGCCTTTGCAACCCAAGCGAGCTTTTGCAGCGATGACGCGCTTTCGGTGCGCACATCGACGGCACCGAGCACGATGGTGTTTTGCGGATCGCTCGCAGGCTTGCCGGGCCAGGTGAAGCCGATCACCGTGACGCGCGCGCCGGCGCGCCGCAACGCGGCGATGATCGCGGCATTGGCGATCTCATAGCCCGAGGCAAGAGCGCCGTCGGGCACGATCGATGTGGCGAACAGCAGATGCATCTCACCTATCCTGAGCGGATACAGCTAGCAAAGCGCGGTGAAGCCTTGATTAAGTGAAGGTATTTGGCGGCCTGGAGTCGCGGATTTGCGGGCTTGTCCGCGAAAGGTGATTAACGAAACGTTATCGTCGCGATGCTATCAAGGACCAAACTCACCATCCCGGGCTGAACACGGATGATCCCATTGCCATCGGACGATTCGGTATCGATCGCGGGGCGCTCTCCGGGACTTGTCACGACGGCCGTCGAGGCGGTCGTGACGCTGCCGACCTTCAAACGGCCCGAGCAGCTGCTGGCGACGCTGGCATCGCTCAAGGCCCAGCAAACCGGCAGACGCTTCGCAATCATCGTCATTGAGAACGAGGCCGAGGCGCGCGCCGGCGCCAGGGCGGCGCTGCCGCTGTTCGAGCGCGGCGAGATATCAGGCATGGTCATCGTTGCGCATGAGCGCGGCAATTGCAGCGCCTATAATGCCGGCTGGCAGACGGCGATCCTGCACTTTCCAAATTTCAGGCACTTGCTGGTCATCGACGATGACGAGATCGCCGATCCGCAATGGCTCGAGCGCATGTGCACGGCGGCCGAGACACTCAGTGCCGACATCGTCGGTGGCCCGCAAAGGCCTGTGTTTGCCGACGCCGCCCATGCCGGATGGGCCGATCACCCGGTCTTTGCGCCACCCTACCGGGAGACCAGGCGTGTGCCTGCGCTCTATTCCTCCGGCAATCTGCTGGTTGGGCGTTACGTGCTCACCGCCATGGGGCCGCCCTTCCTCGACCTGAAATTCAACTTCATAGGCGGCGGCGATTCCGATTTCCTGAGTCGCGCCGCGCAAAGAGGCTTTGTGCTTGGCTGGTGCGCCGAGGCGCAAGTGCGGGAAAGCGTCCCGGCCCGACGCGTCGAAGCCGACTGGATCCGCGCCCGCAGCCTGCGCAATGGCGTCATCTCGACACTGGTCGAGAAGAAGAAACGGGCTGGCACGCCGTTCGCCGGCACCAAGGTCTTTCTAAAGAGCCTGGCGCTGCTTGCCGCCTCGCCGTTTCGCGGCGCGGCCAGGCTGATGCGGACGGGATCATCGGCGGCCGCCTTATACCCCATTCATGTCGCCCTCGGCCGCGTGCTTGCCGAATTCGGATATGCCAATGAGCAATACCGGCAGCCTGAGAAGAACTGAGCGCGCGCCGCTCAGCGCGGCGTTCACGCGCGACGGCGTCGCGACCGCGATCGCGGCGCTGCTGTTCACCGTCATCCTGGTGTCGTTCCGCCCCTTCCAGCCGGCCGGCGCCGAAATGACCGGCGACGGCGGCGACATCGTCAACCAGCTCGGCTTCGGCTCGCTTGGCGCGATCTCGATCTTCTCGCTGATGGCTTTCGCCGACGCGCGCGTGGTGCGCTCGCTGCTCAGCCCGTCCTGGCTGCTGATGCTGGCTTTCCTCGTGCTGTCGGTGGTGATGGCGACCGACCCGCCGTCGGCCATGCGCGCCGCCTCCTTCACGCTGATCGGCATTTTGACGATGGCGACGATCCTGGCGTTGCCGCGCGACGCCGAGGCTTTCTCGAAAGTCATCATCTTTACGTCAGTCGTCGTCATGGCCCTCTCCTACATCGGGCTCGTCGTTTTTCCGCACGAGGCGCTGCACACCACCGCTTCGCTGGAGCCGGAACATGCCGGCCTGTGGCGCGGCGTATTCACCCACAAGAATATCGCCGGGCCTGTCATGGCGTGTTTCAGCTTCGCCGGGCTGTACCTCTACCGGCGCGGACAGCGGCTATGGGGCGCGTCGATCTTTTGCGCGGCGATGATTTTCATGTTGCACACCGGTTCCAAGACGACCGCGGGACTGGTGCCGTTTTCGATCCTGATCGTCGTGCTGCCGAGCCTGATCGGCATGCGGCTCGGCACGCCGATCCTGTTTGCGCTGGCGATCATCGCCACGGCGATCGCCACGCTGGGTATCGTCTTCCTGCCGCTGGTGAAGCATCTGGCGGCACTCTATTTCCCCGACCTGACCTACACCGGGCGGACGACGCTGTGGGAGTTCGCCGGCGAGATGCTGGCGAAGCGGCCGTGGACCGGCTACGGCTACGAGAGCTTCTGGGGCACGCCGCTGCTGCTCAACCAGGACCAGCCCTTCGACCGGGCCTGGGATATCAGAACCATCGTGCATGGCCATAATGGCTATCTCGACATCGCGGTGCTGATGGGCATCCCGGCGCTCTGCGTGGCGGTCTACACGTTCCTGATCGCGCCGCTGCGCGACTACATGCGCATCCCCTTGCGCAAGGAAAACATCTATCTCGGCGACTTCTTCATGATGGTGGTGCTGTTCGCAGCGCTGAACGCCTTCCTCGAAAGCTTCTTCTTCCATCGCGCCGATCCGGTCTGGTTGTTCTTCGTGTTCGGCATGTTCGGCCTGAGGCAGGTGTCGCTGCGGCCGATGGCAGTTCGGGGCCTGTCCTGACGCCATCCGTCCCAAGAGGGCTTTCCCGCCTAGTCGCGAGCGTCTATGGGAGAACCTTTTAGCGGAGGTTTTCCATGACGATCAGGCTCGTTCTCGCCGGCTGCGGCAATATGGGTCACGCCATGCTCTCGGGCTGGCTGAAATCGGGCAAGCTCCCCCCGGCGGCGGTTTTCGTGGTCGAGCCCAATGCCGATCTGCGCAAGCGCGCCGAAGCGCTGGGCTGCGGTGCCGCCGCAGATGCCGGCGGCATTCCGGCGGACGCGGTGCCGGCCCTCGTCGTCATCGCGGTGAAGCCGCAGGTGATCCGCGACGTGACCGCCGCCTACAAGCGCTTCAATGATGGCCGCACCACCTTCGTCAGCATCGCCGCCGGAACGCCGGTCGCCACGTTCGAGGCCATTCTGGGCGATCGCGCGCCGATCGTGCGCTGCATGCCCAACACGCCGGCGGCGATTGGCAAGGGCATGATGGTGGTGTTTTCCAACAGGCTGGTTTCCGACGACACCAAGCGTTTCGTCGCCGATCTGCTTTCGGCGAGTGGGGAAGTGACCGATATCGACGACGAAGGCCTGATGGATGCGGTGACGGCGGTGTCCGGGTCGGGACCCGCCTATATCTTCCATTTCATCGAAGCGTTGACCGTGGCGGCCGAGAAGGCCGGCTTGCCGACCAAGACGGCCAGGCTGCTGGCCATGCAGACGGTCTATGGCGCCGCCTCGCTCGCCGCCGAAAGCGGCGAAGATCCGGGCGTGCTGCGCCAGCAGGTGACCAGCCCGAACGGCACCACGGCCGCCGCGCTGGCCGTGCTGATGGGCGAGGACCGGCTGACCCACCTGCTCACCGAAGCGGTGGAATCGGCGCGGCTTAGGTCGATCGAGTTGGGGAAGTAGGTTCGGCTTCGCGGATTACGCGAGATCGGTATGCGAAAAGTCGTTACCCTTGTAGAGCAGTGCGGAGCCATGACTTTTTGCGCAGGCATAAGAAAGGCAGTCGGCTAAGTTGAGCTGGGCGGGATGCCCACGCCCCTTTCCATAGTCTGAAAACGCCTGGATCGCGAGCGCGGCATCGCCGGCGTCGATCGGCACGATTTCGATTTCAGCCTCGCGAAGAAACGCCTCTATCGCGTCCCCGGCGACAACCGGCTGGACGGCGAGCATCGTTGAAAGCCGCATCGCCGCTTCAAGCACGACCAGCGCCGAAGTTATCCTTGCTGGCGCTGCCTCGATGCGGTTGCTCCACTCGCCGGCATCCTCTTCTCCTGAAAGAATCGCGACAACCACGGAGGTGTCGACGAACATCAGGAATGCCCCCACATTTCGTCGATCTCATCCTTCGTCACAGCCCGACCGCCCTGGCCTGCCTTGGCCTGGAAGTCGTTGGCAATGGCTGCTAGCCGCGCCGCCAGGGGAATGCGTCCGCTTTCCCGCTTCAATTCGGATTCAAGCGCTTCGATGACCGCTTCGGTCATCGAAATCTTTCGTTTGGCAGCAAGCTCTCGCGCCAGTTCGCGTGCGCGCGGGTCCCTGATCTGAAGATTCATGTAATCGGCCTCCGCCTTCGCTGTCACTACAATATAGAGAGTTTGTCATGACAATACCAGCGTGCTCGGGAAAGCCGTCCGACAGCTCCCACTCTCGACGGCATCAAGCCCCATACAGCATTTCGTCCTGCAGCCGGCGCAAGGCGAACAGCCTAGTCGTCGGGTCGGGCGCGGCATTGCCTGATGTCAGCAGCTCGCCCTTCCTGACCGGTCTCAGCACCTTGCCGCCTTCGAGCAGGCCGACCGGCACAGCGCGGTTGGCGCGGGCCTCTTCGACAGTCATGGTCCACGAGCGGTAGCAGGTCTCGCCGATCGCATCGAAAATCTCTCCTGCCGCCAGATCGCGCTTGGCCACGGCGCAGACCTCGGCAACCGGCCTCGGCAGCGGCACCATGTCCGGTTTGCCATAGAGCGCTATTCGGGCGGCGGTGAGCGGCACTTCCAGCGAGGTCAGATGATAGGGCCGGAAGAAGCTGTAATACGGGCCGTGGCCGATATGCAGATCGTCCATGCGCTCGATGATGCGCGGATGCGTCGCCTCGACGATGACGAAGACGCCGGGCGCCACGCCTTTGCCGATGGTGTAGTCGACGACGCCCTTCTTCGACAGGATGCCGCCATCCGCGCGCGGGATGAGCACCTTGGCCAATTCATCGCGATCGGCCTTGGGGCCATGCATGCCGGCAATGTCAGGCACCAGCCCGGTGGCGTTGGCGATGGCGCACATCTCGACCATGGTTTTGGATCCGTCGACGAACTCGACCAGCATGCGCGGGTTCATGTTGCGGCGCAGCGCTTCCGCGCGATAATCATCGGGCACGGCGTCGTGGTTGAGCGGGTTGTTCTTGCCCTTGCCGGCCGAGACGATGGTGTAGCCGAGCGCCGAGGCGAACTCGATCAGTTCCATGCAGCTCGACGGCTCGTCGCCGGCACCGACCGAATAGACGACGCCGAGCCGGTCGGCCTGCTGCTTCAAATAGCAGCCGATGGTGACGTCGGCCTCGACGTTCATCATCACCAGATGCTTGCCGTGCTCCATCGCCATCAGGTCAAAATCGGCGGCGACCCCTGGCTTGCCGGTGGCGTCGATCACCACGTCGATCAGCGGGTTGGTCACCAGCATCTCGTTCGAGGTGATGGCGATCTTGCCGCTCTCGATCGCCTCGCTGACCTTCGACGGCGTATCGGCCTCCCGTGCCATCGCCTCGTCGCCATAGGCGATGCGGACGGCGTCACGTGCCGTGTGCGGGCGCCGGGTCGAAACGGCGCACACCGAAATGCCCGGCATAAGCATGCCCTGCGTCACCAGGTCGGTGCCCATCTCGCCGGAGCCGATGACGCCGATGCGCACCGGACGGCCTTCCGCGGCGCGCTTGGCGAGATCGCGGGCAAGCCCGGTCAGGGCGACATTGGTCATGCGCAAGTCCACTGCTTTTGATTTGAAGGGGGAATAGCAGGGAACGGTAACCTTTTGCCAACGAAACCGGCCGCCGTCGGCAATTTCTTGTGGCTGGCTCTCACGCCACGACCGGATAGTGTTCAGCCTAGATACTGTTCAGAGATGAGGAGACGTCCTTGTCGGCGCGGCGCGCCCGACAGGGTCTCAGGCGAGGTTGGCATGACAAAATGAGTTCACGCCCACACCGCAGTCATGCTGCCGTCAGAGCGACGACGGTGCCCAAGCCTGCGCTCAATTGCCTGAGGCCGGCTTGGGTCGTCCAGGGACCGCAGTCGGTTCGTCTGCTGGCGTCGTTTAGACTAGAACTTGTATGCGAGGCCTACAGAGACGGTGTGCATCGTCAGGTCGACTTCCCCGCGCGTGATGTCTTCCGTGCCGAAATCGTAATAGCGATACTCGGCCCGTCCAAGCCAGTTGTCGGTGAAAGCATGTTCAGCGCCGAGCCCCGCGGTCCAGCCGGTGAAGCTCATATCGTCATCTTCCACAACCGTAGACACTTCGCCATGCGCAAAAGCAATACCGGCCGTGCCAAAAAGCAAGGTGCGATCCCAAGCGTAGCCCACACGTCCGCGCACGGACCCGAACCAGTCGATCTCGGCGTCCCCGTCATCATCGTCGAGCTCGATCCAGCTCTTGTTTATGTCACCCTCGACACCGAACACGAAATTCCCGGACTGGAAATTATAGCCGGCAAGCGCTCCAACAAATGCTCCGTCCAGATCGGCCGTTCCAACAAGTGGTGGATTGGTGAAAATCGTCACATCCGCATCAGCCCAGCCATATCCGCCTTGCACGCCAAGGTAGACACCGCTCCAGTCATAGACTGAAGCGACCACGGGCTCCTCATATACTGGGTCTGCCGCGAGAGCGCATCCGCCCCAGGCAAGCAGCATCGTGGCGGTCAAAGCAGTCCGTCTGATGGAAAACATGGCACCCCTCCTCGGCTCCAGAATATCCCCCACAGTAGCCGGCTATCTCCCCGAAGTCTGTTGCTGAACTGCAACGCTGCGGGAAAACATTCAGCACGTCGAACTCTGGCCGTATTGCCGTAAAGGGGAACCGCACGCCCGCTCCCAGGTCTGCAATCTCCGCCGCCTGCTACCTCCTCGTCGTAGCAGTGGCACCTCGCCAAACAACTCAAGATCCATCACCTAACCCCCGGATCCAAACGGACCAGGACTTCTCCCATTTGCTGCTCTGGTCCGCTGCCGTGCTGCCTCTAATTGCTTGCTGAGAAGCAGGTGAGCAAAACATGTGGAATCTGGCGAAAGAGGGCTGGGCACTCCTTGCAGAGAGCGTCCTCGGCTTCATCAATGACAACGCCCTGAGTCACGGCGCAGCGATGGCGTTTTATGCCACAACCTCGCTCGCGCCGATCCTGCTCATCGTTGTCGCTATCGCTGGCCTGGCCTTCGGAAACGATGCGGCGCAACTTGCCCTTTCGGCCCAGCTCGCGGGCCTGATGGGGCCGCAGAGCGCGGAGCTTTTGCAAGCGACGATCGAAAACGCCTCCCAACGGACGGCGGGCACTCTTGCTGCCATCCTGGGGCTCGTCACGCTGTTCGTCACCGCATCCGGCGTGTTCGGCGAAATGCAGCTTGCGCTGAACGAAATCTGGAAAGTCAAACCGGTTAAGACATCGATTTCCGGGCTTGTGCGGGCCCGCGCCGCAAGCCTCGGGCTCGTCGCCGCGCTTGGCTTCCTGCTCCTGGTGTCCCTGGTCGCGAGCGCCGCAATTTCTGCGCTCGGCGAAATCATCAACGCATATCTACCCTTCGGCACCATTATCCTGAGTACAATCAACGGGATCGTCTCGTTTGCCCTGATCGCGCTTTTGTTCGCGGCAATCTACAAGGTCCTGCCCGACCGCGCGCTGCGATGGCGCGACGTTGGCATCGGCGCCGTGGTGACGGCGTTTCTCTTCACGATCGGCAAGTCGCTGATCGGCTGGTATATCGGAGCAAGCGCGACCGCATCGTCATACGGCGCAGCCGGCGCATTGCTCGTCGTGCTGTTGTGGGTCTTTTATTCGTCCGAGATCTTTCTGCTGGGCGCCGAATTTACACGAGCCTACTCGGTTCGATACGGCAGCCGATCCGATCTGGAGGCGACCATCAAAGCAAGTGATCGCGAACAGAAGCTGGCGACGGCGGCCAGGATTGAAAAGTCTGAAAACGAAATCCTCGGCTGGATTGTTTTCAGCAGTCTGCTCACCGCGTTTCTAAGCCATTTCTGGCATCAACACCGGCGTTGAGACGTCCGGCGCGGCGGCCCGAGCCTAGCAGCGGCTTGGGGACATCCGATCGAAGCGACGTGCGAAGTTCCTTCGCCGCCGCCACCAGCTTGGCGCGGTTGCTTCCATATCTCTTGATCAACTGATGGACTTGCGCTGGAGTGATGCCGTTTTGCCGGGCAAAATGCGCTACTATGTAGTCCTCGCTGCCGGAGATCCGATCCCGGTGGCGGGGATAGAGCTTCGCCGCGTCGGCTGTCATGCTTACTCTCCTTTGGTCACGTTTGCTGAACGATGCATGATTGGCCAACGCAAAAGGGGCGATTTCGTTGCCGCATGCGACACCAGTGCACTCCGCTTTTTCGCCGCAGCCCTAACGCAGCAAAGCAATCGGCCGACGCGCGCCTTCGGTTCCATACGTCGATTTTTCGAGACTCAGCCCTCTGGCACGCGCATGATATGGGCAGGGAGGAAAAGCCATGCGCGAATTGCCAAAGAGCATTGACGCAGACGTTGTAATCGAAATCAGCAGGTTGCTCGACGACCGTGCGAAGTCGGCACCAGTGCCAGTCCACAAGCTTGCCTCGATGATCTCGAATAGTGTCGAGACCGACCTGCCGACAGCTTCCATTGAAGAGCTGATCGTTGAAATGGCCATGACCCGCCAACTCCCGATGCTGTTCGATCTACCGGGGGCGGATGCAGATAACGTCATATCGATCGCCTTGGCGCGCGCCAGCTGATCCCGCTGGGGAACCTTTCTGTCGAGTTTCAAGACGCGGATGGTTCCATTCGCTCCCCTGCTCCAATTCGCCCCGCCGGCTCCGGCTGGCGGCTTTTTGCTCGCCAACAATAATCGTCATGGGCGATCCGCTGCTCGGGAACGTGTGGTGTCCAATTGCATTTCCTCTAGACGACAAAAGGAGGAATCCATGAATTGGGATCAAATCAAGGGAAAATGGATGCAGTTCAAAGGCAAGGCCAAGGAGCAATGGGGCGACCTTACGGACGATGACCTTGATCGCATCGAGGGCAATCGTGACCAACTCGCAGGGCGTATTCAGGAGCGGTATGGAATCGCCAAGGAAGAGGCAGAGCGCCAGATAGACGACTGGTCCAGAAGCCTCACCTGAGCGTTCAGAATCAAGGCTGCGCCACAGATCGGCGCAGCCTTTCCAAAGCCTGCCGCTCCGAAATGAGCGGCGGGCGACGTGTATGCGATGGTGGCGAGGTGATCTACGCCACTGTCGCTTTCAGGATGTTCGGAACGAGAACTAGCGCGCCGATTGTCTGTTGGCTTGTGCGGCGACTGCCGTGAGGAAAGCCGTTGCAGCAGTATCGCACGCCGCTCGGGACGGGCTGTAGGCGAAAAGGATCAGCTCGGCAGCCCCTATCGTAAGGCCATGCTTTTCAGCGAAAGCAGCTATTTCGTAGGGCTTGTCGTGACCTATGGCCAGATCGTAGTCTTCGTTCATTATTTCCTCCCGTTTGCGACGTTCCTCGCCTTGGCCCCTCCTTGGCGCAAAGATTAAGTTCCGGGGCATTGAGAGAGTCTACCAATTGGAGATTGCAAAAGGCTTAGGCCTACGGTGCCTGATGCGATCCGGTCGAGGCGGAGGACTCCATTTTGTCCGCTGCACATCGAAAAAGATTATATGATTGCGCTGATATCGCAGGTGGTCGACGCAAGCCAATGCCGATTTTTTCAGTCAAGCACACGACCGTCTATCGCTACACGCAACCGGTGACGTTCGGCGAGCACCGGCTGATGTTCAGGCCGCGCGATAGTTTCGATCAGCGACTTCTCGATCACGCGCTGTTTGTGAACCCCAAGCCCAAAGAGATTCGCTGGATCCACGACGTTTTCGGAAACTGCGTTGCGGTGGTCGACTTCAAGGGTTCCGAAGACGAACTGCGTTTCGTGACAGACATTCGGCTCGATCACACACCGCAGCATGCGCCTGATTTCCGGATCGATGAAGCGGCACTCAGCTATCCCTTCTCCTATGATCCCGACGAGGCAACCGACCTCACTCAAACCATGGAGCGCCATCATCTCGATGACGGCGACGAGATCGGCAAATGGGCGCGACAGTTCGTGAGTGCCAGAGGGCACACCGAGACGGGCAAATTGTTGATGACGCTTTGCTACGCCATCCACGAGAGCTTTGTGTATTCCCGACGAACTGAACCAGGGACGCAACCGCCGCTCATGACGTTGCACCTGCGTCGAGGCACATGCCGGGACTTTGCGTTGTTCATGATGGAAGCGGTTCGTTCGCTGGGTTTTGCCGCGCGTTTTGTGACTGGCTATGTCTATGTGCCGAACCGCGACAGTGCTTCTGTCCTCGGCGGCGGTTCGACGCACGCCTGGTGCCAGGTCTATTTGCCTGGCGCGGGTTGGGTCGAGTTCGATCCCACCAATGGCATTGTCGGCAACCGGGATCTGATCAGGGTGGCCGTCGCCAGGCATCCGCAGCAAGCCATCCCCCTCTCCGGGAGCTACTCCGGCAGCGCGTCGAGTTTTCTCGGCATGACGGTGGAGGTCAAGGTGGCGAAGGACGCTGGCACCAATGGAAATTAGAGAACCCTAATGTTTTGCGGAACTGTTCGGACAGTCTGGAGTTTGCTGAAATCAACGCGTTGGAGCTGCCATGCGTATCCGCGCCGGTTTCAAGCTTGCCTACGAATGTCCGCAGCCGACACCGATGCTGCTCGTCCTTGATATCCATCCTTCACGTCGCATCGATCTTTTGACAGAACAAATCATCGGCTTCGATCGCCCGAGCGAGGCCCGCGGCTATATCGACGCTTTCGGCAATCTATGCACGAGAATAGAAGCGCCCGCCGGGCTGACGACGATATCAACGAACTTCGAAATCTATGACACCGGTAAGCCAGAAATTGTGGTCGCCGACGCCATCCAGCACGATATCAAAGAGCTGCCCGACTACGTGCTCAGGTTTCTTCTCGGCAGTCGCTATTGCGATACCGATCGGCTTGGCGACTTCGCTTGGGCCAATTTCGGCAACACCGCACCCGGATGGGCGCGCGTCCAGGCGATCTGTGATTTCGTTCACGAACACATCGCCTTCAACTACCAGGCCGCGGACACGCTGCGGACCGCCTACGGCGCGCTAACCGATCGGGCCGGCGTTTGTCGTGATTTTGCGCATCTGGCAATCACGCTGTGCCGTTGCATGCACATTCCGGCGCGATATTGCACCGGCTACCTCGGCGACATCGGGATACCGCCGATGCCGTATCCCATGGATTTCAACGCATGGTTCCAAGCCTATCTCAGCGGCCATTGGTTCACCTTTGATGCACGGCATAACCAGCCTCGTATCGGCAGAATCCTGATGGCGACGGGATGCGATGCGAATGACGTCGCCATCTCAACGAGCTTCGGTCTTTCCCGGCTTACTCGCTTCGAAGTCATCACAGAAGAAGTCCAAGCCGAGCCTGAGAAGGCGCCAGCCCGCCGCACCTTTCGGCATGACGGGCTTCAGCGGGAGGGGTCAAGTCAATCGTAGACCTTCACAATCTTGCGGGTACCTGGATCGACCAGGACGGTTCGGCCGTCGATGACTACGTAGCGGTACTGAACGTCCGGCACCTCGTAGAGCTCGACTGTCTCGGGCAGAGCAGTGCCGATGTTGAGCTCCACGCCGGGAAGGCTGAGGGATGCCAACGGTTTCTTTTTCACGTATTCCCGGATCACAGTGTCCTGCTCGGGTTGAATGATGACGTCCTGAGCAGCGGCGGCGCTGACACCAACGAGCAGAAGGATGCCTGCCGCAGCCGATGTAAGTTGCTTACCCATATTAGCCTCCGAGCAACCTTCAGCTGCGGTGCTTGATTGCTGCCGCCACGGGTTGCTTACTTATCTAAAACGGGGCGGAGCAATTCTTGTTCCGGTGGCGCGGCGCGAACCCGCTGCCACGGCATATCAACGCTGACGTTTGAGGTCGCGCCCGCTCAAGGCTTAGTTTCTTCCTGAGGAGGCGCTCTTGGGACTGGACAATCAGGATGCGGCCATTGTTCACACGGAGAGGGCTTGTCGCCAGCGTCGCCATAACGTTCCACGAGTTTTGCGAATCCGTAGGCGAAGGCGGCAAGAAGCGCCAGGATAACCACTATGCGAGCGGCCATACGGTATTGTAGCAGGATCCGGCTTAGGATTGACCCAGCATCAGCTTGCGCTCGGCAGGCTGCCCGTCACTTTCTGCGAAACTTGTCTCGGTTCCGAAGGTCCCAAGCATAATAGTAGGCGGCCATGATGCAGGGCAGCCCGATACCGATCAACAAAAAGAAACCGACCTCACCGATCAGCGGCTCGAGCAATTTGCCGATCGCCAAGAGCGCGAACAATCCGATTAAGACCACAACAGGCATCGCGTCTTTTAGCTGACGGGAGACATACCGTCACTCCTCGTCGACGGCTTGAATTTCCGCACGACTCGTAAATGCAACAGGAACAAAGTCCACGGAAAATCCACGGATACTGGTCCCGTGTTGCGCCTTCGTTCGCCTGCTGGTGCCGGAAGAAGAAATGACCAGGCGAAGCGCACTATTGAAAATCTTCGGGAAATCTGGTGCTGCGAGAGAGGATTGAACTCTCGACCTCTCCCTTACCAAGGGAGTGCTCTACCACTGAGCTACCGCAGCCGCTAATGGCGGGGCTTCTGCCATATAGAACCGGCAAGCGCAAGGCCAAGCGCAAGCCATCTGTGAAAGCCCGCTCCGACGGCTTTTCCGGACATGGCACCGCCACAATGTTGGCTATCCCTGAATAGCGGCTGGCGAGATAAAAAGTGTTAGAGCGTACTTTGTGCGTCCAAGCGGACGCATGTCGCTCTAATCGCCGGCCGGGACGGGACCATGAACGACACGACAATTCCACCTGACAAGGGCGGTCCATCGAAGAAGGACAGTCAACCGAAAAAGGCCGACCGCAAGAGCCGGCTTGCCGAGCAATTGCGCGCCAATCTGCAGAAGCGCAAGGCGCAGTCGCGCTCGCGGCGCGCTGGCGACGCCGACAAGCAGCGCGCTGGCGACGCCGACAAGCGGCCTGACGGGCTTGGTCCGTTAAGGGAAAAACAAAAGGATTGACCTATATCAACAGGCTGGGTCCAGGGTGGGAATCCTGTTTCTTGAACCAAGTCGGCCAATGGTCTAGACCGGCCACAACAGACTCAACCGATTGAAAACCGGCCTTTCGGCCGAGGGGAACGTTCTTTCATGGATCGCATCAGAATTGTCGGCGGCAACAAGCTTGCCGGAAGCATTCCGATCTCGGGCGCGAAAAATGCCGCGCTGCCGCTGATGATCGCCTCGCTTTTGACCGACGACACGCTGACCCTGGAAAACGTGCCGCACTTAGCCGATGTCGAGCAGCTTATCCGCATCCTCGGCAATCATGGCGTCGACTATTCGGTCAACGGCCGCCGCGAAAAGCAGCAAGAAGGCTATTCGCGCACCATCAATTTTTCCGCCCGCAACATTGTCGACACCACGGCACCCTACGAGCTGGTGTCGAAGATGCGCGCGTCTTTCTGGGTGATCGGGCCGCTGCTTGCCCGTATGGGCGAGGCCAAGGTCTCGCTGCCCGGCGGCTGCGCCATCGGCACGCGCCCAGTCGATCTTTTCCTGGAAGGCCTTCAGGTGCTTGGCGCCGATATCGACGTCGACACCGGCTATGTCATCGCCAAGACCAGGAACGGCCGTCTTGTCGGCAACCGCTACGTCTTCCCGAAAGTATCGGTCGGCGCCACCCATGTGCTGATGATGGCGGCTTCGCTGGCCAAAGGCGAGACGGTGCTCGAAAACGCCGCCCGCGAGCCCGAGATCGTCAACCTCGCCGATTGCCTCAATGCCATGGGCGCGAGGATTTCCGGCGCCGGCACCGCGACCATCACCATCGACGGCGTTGAAGCGCTGTCGGGCGCGCGCGTCCGGGTGATACCCGACCGCATCGAGACCGGCACCTATGCGATGGCCGTCGCGATGACCGGCGGCGACGTCGTGCTCGAAGGCGCACGCGCCGACCTGTTGCAGACCGCGCTCGACGTGATTTCCCAGACGGGTGCCGAGATCACGCAGACCAATTCCGGCATCCGCGTCAGGCGCAACGGCGCCGGCATTGCGCCGGTCGACGTGGCGACGGCGCCCTTCCCGGCGTTCCCGACCGATTTGCAGGCGCAGTTCATGGGCCTGATGACCATGGCCAAGGGCAAATCGCGCATCACCGAGACGATCTTCGAGAACCGCTTCATGCACGTGCAGGAGCTTGCCCGGCTCGGCGCCCACATCACGCTTTCCGGCCAGACGGCGATCGTCGACGGCGTCTCGAAGCTGAAGGGCGCCCCGGTCATGGCGACCGACCTCCGCGCCTCGGTGTCGCTGGTCATCGCCGGCCTGGCGGCCGAAGGCGAGACCACGGTCAACCGCGTCTACCATCTCGACCGCGGCTTCGAGCGGCTGGAAGAAAAGCTGTCCGGCTGCGGCGCGGTGATCGAGCGGATTTCCGGCTAGGCGATTTCGCAAGGTTTGCGGCGCGGTTGCGCGGACCGAAAAGACCGCCTAACAGAAGGTTGAATTGTCAACTTTCAGGTGTGAAATCCGCATGGCTCTCAAGCTTGTCGCGCTCGACGATCAGGATCTGAGCATCGTCTCGGCCCATATCCAGGACGCCGTGCTGAAGGTCGGCGACCTCGAATACATGCCGGCGGCCAAGCGCTTCGTGGTGACCATGAACCGCTTCGTCTGGGAGGCGAAATCGGGCCTGTTCCGTCAGCACAATGAGCGGCGGCAAAGTGTGCTGCATTTCGACCGGGTGCTGGGCGCCAAGACCAGCGGCATTGCCCGCGACAAGCCTGATGAGGTGCTGTCGCTGCTGGCGATCAGCTTTCTCGCCCTCGACAAGCCGGCCGGCATTGTCGAGCTGATCTTTTCAGGCGGTGGCGCGATCATGCTCGATGTCGAGTGCATCGAGGCGCGGCTCGCCGACATCGGTGGTGCCTGGGAAGCGACCTCGCGCCCCTTCCACAGAGCCTGAGCAGCGCAAGATGGCCATCACCCTTCGCCTGTCCGATGCCGATTTCGAGCAGCGTTTTGCCGCGTTCCTTTTGACCAAGCGGGAAGTCTCGGCTGATGTCGATGCCGTGGTGCGCGAGATCATCGCACGAGTGCGCGCCGAGGGCGACGCGGCGCTGGTCGACTACACGCAAAAATTCGGCGGCGGCGACCTGATCAAGCTCGGCATTGCCGTCTCCGAGGATGACATTGCCAAGGCGTACGACGCAGCGGATCCGCAGACGATCGAAGCGCTGAAATTCGCGCGCGAGCGCATCCGCGCCCATCACCAGCGGCAACTGCCGCAGGATGACCGCTATACGGACGCCGCCGGCGTCGAGCTCGGCTCGCGCTGGACGGCGGTCGAAGCGGTCGGGCTCTATGTGCCGGGCGGCACGGCGAGCTACCCGAGCTCGGTGCTGATGAACGCCATCCCAGCCAAGGTCGCCGGCGTCGAGCGCATCGCCATGGTTGTGCCTGCCTCCGGCGGCGGGGTGCCGCCGCTGGTGCTGGTGGCCGCCGACCTCGCCGGCGTCTCCGAAATCTACCGCGTCGGCGGCGCGCAGGCGATCGCGGCGCTGGCCTATGGCACCGAGACGATAAAGCCGGTCGCCAAGATCGTCGGCCCCGGCAATGCCTATGTCGCCGCGGCCAAGCGCCAGGTCTTCGGCACGGTCGGCATCGACATGATCGCCGGGCCTTCGGAAGTGCTTGTCGTGGCCGACTGCAGCAACGATCCGGACTGGATCGCCGCCGACCTGCTTGCCCAGGCCGAGCATGACGTGTCGGCGCAGTCGATCCTGATCACCGACGATCCCGCCTTTGGCGCGGCGGTCGAACAGGCGGTCGAGCGCCAGTTGAAAAGCCTGCCGCGCGCCGAGACGGCGGCGGCGAGCTGGCGCGATTTCGGCGCCGTCATCCTCGTTCCCCAAATCGAGGCAGCACTGCCGCTGGTCGACCGCATCGCGGCCGAACATGTCGAGCTTGCGATCGACGAGCCGGAAGCCTTCCTGGCGCGGATGCGCAATGCAGGTGCTGTTTTTCTCGGCCGCCACACGCCGGAAGCGATTGGCGACTATGTCGGCGGCTCCAACCACGTGCTGCCGACGGCGCGCTCGGCGCGCTTCTCATCCGGGCTGTCGGTGCTCGATTTTGTCAAGCGCACCTCGATCCTGAAGCTCGGGCCGGAGCAGTTGCGGGCGCTGGCGCCGGCGGCCATCGCGCTGGCCAAGGCGGAAGGCCTCGACGCGCATGGACGCTCCGTCGCCATACGGCTGAACATGTAGACTGACATGTCCGACTACGATCGAACCCATGGCAGGCTGATCGATGTCGAACTCGACGAATCGATCGGCCGTTCGACGCCCGATGTCGAGCATGAGCGGGCGGTGGCGATCTTCGACCTCATCGAGGAGAACCGCTTCCAGCCGGTCAATGACGACGGCGCCGGGCCTTACCGGCTAAAACTGTCGCTGGCCGAATCCCGCCTGGTCTTCGCGGTGACGCGCGAGGACGGCACGGCGGTCGTCACCCACATCCTGTCGTTGACGCCGCTCAGGCGCATCGTCAAGGACTATTACATGATTTGCGAAAGCTACTACGACGCCATCCGCACCTCGACCCCCAGCCAGATCGAGGCGATCGACATGGGCCGGCGCGGCCTGCACAACGATGGCTCGCAGACCTTGATGGACCGGCTGGCCGGCAAGATCGATATCGATTTCGACACGGCGCGCCGGCTGTTCACGCTGGTCTGCGTGCTGCACTGGCGAGGCTGAACTGCCAGCCCCTCTGCCCCGCTCGATCCTGCCCCGCTCGATCCTGTTTGTCTGCGGCATGAACGCCGTGCGCTCGCCGATGGCCGAGATGCTGGCGCGCCAAATGCTTCCGGCGACCACTTTCGTGGCGTCGGCCGGGGTGCGCGGCGGCGAACGCGACCCATTCGTCGACGCCGTGCTGGCCGAGGACGGGCTTTCGCTGGGTGGACGACACCCGAGGACACTGGACGATCTTGAGGACGACTATTTCGACCTGATCGTCACGCTGTCGCCGGAGGCGCATCACACCGCGCTCGAGCTTACCCGCTCGCTTGCCGTCGACGTCGAATACTGGCCGATGCCGGACCCGACCGGCGTGGGCGGCACGCGTGAGCAGATCATGGCCGCCTATCGTGAAGTGCGCGAACGGCTAAAGGCGCGGATCGGCGGCCGTTTTCTGGCGCCGGAAGCAAAAAAACCGCGCTGATTAAGCATGTTCACAAGCGCACGATTATCATATAGGTTCCGCCCAAATTCCGGCCGGGGCGCTGGGAATCCCCATCCAAGCAAAGGTATCGAATGCCGAAGGAAGAAGTCCTCGAGTTTCCGGGTGTCGTCACGGAATTGTTGCCCAACGCGATGTTCAGGGTGAAGCTCGAAAACGAACACGAGATCATCGCCCACACGGCCGGCCGCATGCGCAAGAACCGCATCCGCGTGCTGACCGGCGACAAGGTCCTGGTCGAGATGACACCATACGACCTGACCAAGGGCCGCATCACCTACCGTTTCAAGTAAGATCGTCAGAGTTCGGCCGGGATCGCGATGAGCATTTTGCAGAAGCTCGTGCTTGCCTCGGGTTCGCCGCGCCGGATCGAGCTGTTGCAGCAGGCCGGCATCGAGCCGGATCGCGTGCTGCCGGCCGGTGTCGACGAGACGCCGCTGCGCGCCGAGCATCCGCGCTCGCTGGCCAAGCGCCTGTCGAAGGAAAAGGCCGAGAAGGCGCTGGGCTCACTGCAGACGGAAGAGGACTATGCGCCCAGCTTCGTGCTGGCCGCCGACACGGTGGTCGCCGTCGGCCGGCGCATCCTGCCCAAGGCCGAAACGTTCGACGACGTCGCCAATTGCCTCGGGCTGCTGTCCGGCCGTTCGCACCGGGTCTATTCCGGCATCTGCCTGATCACGCCGGCCGGCAAGCTGCGCCAGCGGCTGGTCGAGACCAGGGTGCGTTTCAAGCGGTTGCCGCGCGCCGAGATCGACGCCTATGTGGCCTCGGGAGAATGGCGAGGCAAGGCCGGCGGCTATGCCGTCCAGGGGCTGGCCGGCGCCTTCGTCGTCAAGCTTGTCGGCTCCTACACCAACGTCGTCGGCCTGCCGCTCTATGAGACGGTGGCGCTTCTGACTGGCGAGGGGTTCAAGGTGCACGCCAACTGGCAGTCAGTTCGGCCATGAGTTTCGGGGTGGCCATGAGTTTCGGAGCGGCTATAAGTTCGGGGCGGCCATGAGCTCGGACGACAAAGTCACGCCGCTGCGCCCCAAGCGGCCATGCCCCGAATGCGGCAAGCCGTCGGCGCGCGAGACCTATCCATTCTGCTCGACACGCTGCAAGGACATCGACCTCAACCGCTGGCTCAAGGGCGCCTACGTCATTTCGGCCCGCGACGACGAGGACGAAACGGACGGTGACCCTCCCAAATGAGGCCCGTTCAGAGCAGTCCGCTGGTCCCGACCGTGGCCCATGAATCAGCCTGTCGAACAACTGCTGGTCTCCCGCTCGAAATCAACGCTTAAGCGCTGGACAGGCCGGATTCCCGTGCTATAACCCACGCGCTTTCAAGGGGCGCCTGCGGCGCTTTCAAGAAATCCGGTGTGCAACACTGCCCGCGTGCCGGAACAGGCCCAGATAGCTCAGTTGGTAGAGCAGCGGACTGAAAATCCGCGTGTCGGTGGTTCGAATCCGCCTCTGGGCACCAATTTTTCCCAAATAAATTCAGATGTAGCGGGAACTTGAGTTCTGCATTTTTGCCGGGATTTTTGCATCTTTGGCATTAAATATCTGCATCACCGCAGGAGAGCGTCGTCTGCCCTCCCGCAAAGACAGTCAAACGACGGTTCCCAACCATTGTGTACATAGAAGCTGAATTTGGCAGCAAGCCAGCAATGTTGATCAGCCTCGCCGGAAATTGGGCTGCAGTCCGCAGGGTTCCTGTAAGCATCTGCTGAAGTCGGATGGTTAGGTGCGCATCGCGCACTAGCGCTGCAAAAGCATCCAAGACTCACACCGACCAAACTGCTTCCGGCCGGGCAGATAAATGGCCACACCATATGCACCACATGGAGGATTGCACTCAAGTTTGGATGTCTAAACGCTTGTGCCCTCCGAAGGCAGAGGTCACGGGTTCGAATCCTGTCGGGTGGCGATTGATTGTCGGACGACACAGAAGTCTGGACAACGACACAGGTCGTTGGACTCTTCTCAACCAAATCTCAACCAAATAGTAAGAAAAGGTGGCTAGCGACCTCCCGAGTTAAAGCGACTAAGCCGCATCTCTCCGCGGCCGACTTCCGCGCCATCCTCAGCCGAACCGAATATTGAAATCGGATTAATTGCTACCGTGCGAGCCGTGGAAAAGGACCTCATGAACTAACTTGTCGCCGGTCTCGCCAGTCTGCACCTCTTTCGTAGTCGACAAGCCTCTCAGCAAGCATTTCGTGATATCAGATTTTTTGCGAAGAGTTGCGCCGGATACGCCGCAACAGCAAGGCCCGACTATATAACCGCACCGATCACATGCCCTCGACGTTAGAAGACCCCTTGCATCACAGGGCATCAACACATGATGCTTGGTACACGCGATGACCGGCAGGATCCGACCCCCGGCAGACCATCCCTGAAGGGAGGCCAAAGGAAAGTCATGACCCGATGCCGCCTTTCCGGCGCCGATTTTTCTCTCAAACCGGATCTTCCTCGCTATCCAGCGTTGAATGACCCGTTGGTGACCTTCGTTCCTCGCCGAACGTGTTGGCCAAATACTGACACCTGCTAGATGTGGCCTAAGGACCGCAAACCGTTGTAAACCGGGGCGTGGCCGAACGCAAGAAACACCATTTCCTCCCAGTATTCTACCTCAAGCAGTGGGCAAACGCCGACGGCAGATTGGTCGAATTCAAAAAGCTACATGGCGATATCGTCAAACCTCGCCGCACCCATCCTCGTGGCACCGGATGGATTGACCGATTATACGCGCTCAAGGGCGTGTCCGGTACAGCTGCTGTTGAATTCGAAACGGCATTTTTGTCGCCCGTGGATAGTAAGGCTGCCGATGCACTACGGGTGATGAAAGATCCAAAGGCGGCGAAATTATTTTCTCCGAAGCAACGCATGGCCTGGGCGGGGTTTGTAAATACCCTGCTTGCGCGCATGCCCGAAGACATTGCCAAGATCAAGAAATACGTCAAAGGCGATTGGATAATGTCCATCGCGGGATTGGAGGCCGGTTACAGGCAAACCAAAGCCCCGACCGACCCTGAAACGCTGAGAGAATATCTAGAGACCACTGACAATCCTTTGTTTGAGCAAGGAGCGATGGCGGTCGGACGCAAAGTCATGGGTCACCAGGGTGTGACACGTTCTATCGCGGCCATGCATTGGTCGATTTTGACCATGGATCGGGCCAGGCACGAATTGCTAACGTCGGACCAGCCCGTAATTTATACGAACCTGTTTGGGAAGCCCGATTCACACCTCATGATGCCGATTGGCCCTCGCTTAATATTTCTCGCCGTTCACGACCGCCGACTGGCCGAGCAGATGAAGAAAGAAAACAACCAGCACACTATGGTCACGAAGATGAATCGCTTCTTGGTCGAAAGCGCGGACAACTATGTCTTTGGATCTGCGGATACCCAAAAAGCCTTCGTGCAAAAATATATGTCGACCGTTCAACGGCCGACACTAATTGACCGGCTGCATGCAATGCGCATGCAGCGGCTAGAGGAAATCATCCGAAGCACGCCCGAGACCTAGCCCCGCACGAGATCCTTTATCATTTACGCGTGCGTGGGTGATGTGGGACTCTAGCAATGGCGGTTTCGATACCCGGGGCGAGACCAGCATGTTGCCCGCCGTGATCGCTGGGACTTTGGCGCCGCAGTATCGCCTGACCAGCTTCACAAAATTCGCTCTCGTGCCGGCATTGCAATGCGCGACATGGTTTCGAATATAGCGAACTTCCGTGATGGCCTTTCCAACCTGTCGCCTTGAGGTGACGGTATAGAATCCGCCATCCCGGAGGTTGTCATGAACCGCGCCACCCACTACCGGCCAATAACGTTCCATAGCGGCAAAACGTCGGCTACATTGAACGGATAGGCTTTCCGTTCTAGATTCAGCGCCCAGCCAGGATTTCGGACCACCGGCAGCTGCCAACCATGGTGCTCCGGAAGCTGGCTTTTGCGAAGCGTTTCCAAGAACTCGTCCTCAGTGGAAACCGCCAATACGTCGTCCAACTCCTCAATCGAGCAGAACACCACTTCCCGCATGTCCTCGGGGGCAATGCCTGGCTCGTCGGCCGCTAGCTGCGCCGCCTTCTTCCGAAGCTCCGGGAGCTGGGTTCCTGTCAGATTGAACCAATTGTCCATCGTCAGGATAACGCCATAGACATCGGGGCTTACGGTCTCCTCGGCATAAATCCCCCGACGCGCTCGGCTAAAGAATTTCCAAAGCTGAGACATGCCTTTGGCAATCTGGTTGAATGCCGTTGGCGCCTCGGCGTATTGGTTGTCCGCGAATTGGGCGGCGAACGTGAGCTTGGTCGCCTTGCATTCAAAAACCACTTTGATTTGATCGTTCTCCATCAAGAGCAGGTCAGGCGTTTTCATCCTAGCCTTCTTGGGGCCAAAGGTCTTCTCGCGAGACACGCTGAAGCGCGGGCAACGCGCTTCGATAAGCTCCTTCGCGTATTGCTCGAAGCGGGAGTTGGCCTCCTCGATCAGTGTTTGTGGTCCGTCGGCAAAGTCGTAGTAAAGGCCTGACGTTGCCCGAAGCATGATAAGCTGCGGCAACGGCGCGATAATTCGGTTGCCATTCTTTTTAGAGGTGATGATTGGATAGTGCCGCAGGCTGCTCGGGAGATAGCTGAGCTTGGAAGAGTATTTATCGGCCACCTCGTAGATCCGCTTGGCTGTATCGGTCCGCAGATCCACCAGCTCCTTTGAGATGATATTCATGGTGAGGTCGATAACCTCCGTGCGTAACTCCTTTACACCCCCTAAGCCTGGGACTGGTTCCCACGCCGACTGCAGCATCTTCATGTACAGTCCGATGCAGGAAAGCGCGAACTCTTCCATCGTCAGCCCATACTTCTGTTCGAAGTAGGTGGCGCAGTTTCCCTGCCCGTAAACGTAATAATAGCGGTAAATGCGTTCGGGCTGAAAAAACTCCCGCTGCCACAAAAATTGCTTATGGGCGTAGCGCTGCATCTCAGAGATTATGTTCTGTTCGGTGATAAGAATCTTGTTCTCGGCTTCCTCGGCCTTCTTGTAGAGGTTTAGTAGGATGCAGGCGGTATCGAACTCGAAGAATCGGTCTGGAATAATGTTTTCCCTGGTTTTAGGGTTCGACAGCATCAGAAGAAGCAGGTTCTCGATTTCCCACTTAAGAGCAAACGCCTTGTCGCCTAAACGAGCTTTTGCTGCTGGCGGCGGATATCTTAGATAAGGTCGCAAATCCGGCCGCAGCTCTGTCGGACAGTCGAGCTGGAGCACATTCAATGCCCACAAGAGCTGAAGCGCCTGGATGTCGCTGAATTGGGAAAGCACACTGAGCAGCTCGTCCCGAGTCTTGGTGCGTTTACGTTTCTTGATTTCAAGGCTCACTGAAGTAGCCATAATAGGATTTTTCTCTCCGGAGAGCCATTGTGCCAGACCTGATGCAGGCGGCGCTGCAAAACTTGCAAGTCACGCTAGGGGGTGCCGCGCTATTCGGCCTTCTTCGGCTTGGCGGCCTTTGCAATCGCTGCGCTCAGTCTTTCGTATCCGATTGGCATAAGCTCACCGATAGATTTGTAGGTGACGAACGGCCTTGCAGACTTGTCCGAAATTTTGGCGGCTGTGCCGCCGGAAATGGCTTTAATGGCCGCCATAACATCCTGCGGGACCGCGAAGATAAAGTGGTAAAATGTGCCCCCTCCCGCCTTCGCGGGTTTTTTTTCGGGTATAACTGCCCAGTCAGCCGTCGTTGATAATTTTACTGTTTTCTGAAGAACGTTGGCCACAGTTTCGGGCTTCTTTCCCTGAGCGTTGACCAGCGGCAGCTTTAGCCGAGAGCGTACGCCGAGCCCGTGCCCCGTTTTATGCTTCTCTACGAAGTCATTCCAATTCATTTTCGGCATAAGCCCCTCCCACTTTTCAGAATAAATAGTTGCTAGCGAGCCCGCTCACAAGCCGTTCAACTTGGCTAGACGTGTGTGCGACCGAGAAGTGCTTTCAGCGAGCACTTGTGGACGAGTGAAGCCCAAACGGCGACGAGCCGGACCCTTTCCGGCATGTCGGCTTTGCGCCGCATTATCGGCCGTTGAGGTGATCGTTGCTTACACCCCTGACAGCAGACATTGTTGCGACCAGTCCGGAGGTCGCGGTTGCGCAAAGAGCGGACGCTCAGGATCAGCTGGTGTTGCGTCTCGGCATCACGAATCTAGATGCGCACGCGCAGCATAGGATGCCCCTACTAGACTTCGCTGCGACCAAGCCTGTGCAAAGTGGGGACGCGTCCGTAAAAAGTGCTCGGCTGCCACGACTCACACTATATTGGGCAACCTTGAAAAGGCGATGCCTGATGATTGATGACGACGAGATTGACTCACAAGCCGAGCAGATGGGGGTGCATGTCGCAAACGTCGAGCGCGACTATGTCTTCGGCTGGCTGCTGAAATGCTTCTTTGAGAACGCGTATCTTGGCCGACTCTTGATCTTCAAGGGCGGAAACTGCATGCGAAAGGCCTATTATCCCCACATACGTTATTCCGGGGATTTGGACTTCTCAGTACAGGCAACCATCGATCCGCAGCGCTTTCAGGATGAAATCAACAGCGCCTGCCGCGTCGCGCAGGAGGTGAGCGGCGTTTCCTTCGATCTCGGTAGAACCAGCTTCAAGCCTGACCGGATGATTGACGAGCAAAGGCAATCATTCAAAGGCCGTATCTACTTTCAGGACTTCTACGGAGAAGCCAGCGAGATTTCGATCTCGGTGCGGCTCGACGTAACGGAGTATGACCGTGTTTACCTGCCGACCGTGACACGCCCTCTGATACATCCCTACTCTGACAGGAGCGACTGTGTCATCGAGCTTCGATGCATGTCGCTAGAAGAGCTGATCGCGAACAAACTGAAATGCCTCATCCAGAGGCGACATTCCTTCGACCTTTACGATCTTGTGTATGCGGCGTTCTTCGATCGCTCTGTCGAGATCAACCGTACGCAGGTGCTCCGAACCTTTCTGCAGAAGACGATTTTTGAGCCCAGCCCGGGAGCCGCTAAGGGCATTCTGCTTGGGCTCCCGATGGCGTTCTTTCGCGCCGCGTGGAGCAAGTACATCTCACCGTTGAAGGGGCGGATCGACTTCGATCAGGCGGCGGAGGGTTTCAAGGTCGCGATCGAGGACATTTTCGGGAGTGTCGCTGATGAGCATTGGGGACACGAGCCGTTCTATCCGGCGGAGTTGCGCAACCTCATACTGGAGGCTGGTGCCGGTAAGCGTATCATGCGAGTGGTCTATGATGGCCGCGGCCGGGACATCGAGCCGTACGCCCTTTCGTACAAACGTCCGCAAAACAAACCTGCCTCGGAATATTTCTACGTCTGGGACTTGACCGGTGGCGCAGCCAGCGGCCCAGGGATGAAGACCTTCTTCCACCACAAGATTCAGACACTCGAATTGACTGACAGAACGTTTGAGCCGCGCTTTCCGATCGAGCTTTCTAAAGCTGGAGAGGCATCGCACAAGGACTATTTCGGGAATCCATTCTCGGCCAAACCGCCAAGGGCAATGCGCCCTAGGAAGCCTACCGCAATGCGCATCAGGGGTTTCGGGCTGGCTCCGTCGTACACGGTCGAATGTCCGTACTGTCAGAAGCGCTTCAAGCGTTCAGCGCCAACCATTGCCTTGAACCAGCACAAGGATGACAACGGATATCCGTGCGGCGGTCGAACCGGCTATCTGGTTTGATAGTGGCGGCGCGCTCATAAACATCAACCTTGGAAGCCACAAAGAGCCGAGGGCTGGAGAGGTCTGCGCAGACCCAAAAAGGAACTTTCAGCCTTAACGGCCTGGGGCCGCTGCCGGTCGTGGGTTGTAGATCCGGCCGTCAGCCTCGCGCCTCCTCCCGGTCATCCGATCAAATTTACTGTCATAAAAAAGCAGTCTTAGCGACCCGATCTAACCAGCCGACCAAGGCTCGTGGCCGGGCGCTCCAGTTATTGGGAGTGGCGAACGCTTCCGGAAGTGACCGGTCGTCTGTCAGGCGGAAGTTACAGAAAGGCCATTCCATAAGCGCGATTAAACGGCGGACGTTTCAATGGTGCCGTAGAAGTTCTATGCGCCGGATTCGCTCCGGGTTGGGAGATGCAACAGGGGTGCGTAGCGACCTCCTTGCCAAGATTGCGGTACTGCACCGCACTTCTTGCACTTACCCATTTTCGCGTTTTGCCCCTGACGCGGACGGTGGTTTCTAGTCAATCAACTTCCAATGGGCTGACGAACTCGCACTTGCCGGTTTCAGTGAGAACCTTTTTTCGGGGGCCGCAGAGTGCGTTATGATTTGGAAAATATCGTTCAAAATTGGCTTCGCCTCGGCTACGTAGCCGTGCCCCCATCCGAGGAGGTCCGTCTTTTCAACCTCGACGGTATCGATCTTGTCGAACAGAAATATCGGAGGTAGTAGGCCAACCCGCGCGTAATCGTGAAGCCATCCTGAAGCAGACAGCGCGACATCCCCGCCGCAAACGTACGATGTGGTACGTCCGGAGTTAAGAATAATGTGCGGACCGACGTTCGTCATCACATCTTGGTCTACGTCCGCAGCTGCCACTATGATCTGATTGATGCCGTTTAATTTGTCCGGCTGCTGGAATCCGATGATTTCAAGGGCGCCTACTAAGCAGCGGCAGCCCATGCTGTGCGCGATGACGTTCACACCGACACCTCTCGCGTTTTTCAGGTACCTCAATAGGTATTCGACCAACACATATTTGCTCGCTTCCACGGCTGCCTCATCGGCAGCGTACCCTTTCAACGTTCCCTTCGAAGGCCAACTGAACAAGCTTACTCCGCGTTCGAGGCCAAGATCGAGCCCAATTTGGGCAGCCCAAAGCACGGCTGTTTCAAACTTATTGTTGTAGCCATGGATTAGAATAGTCGGCGGGGAAGCGCCCTTTGACGTCGAGAAGTTGTCGCGCACGACTTGCCAGTGAAGCTCATCGTCGAGAAGGACAAGATTCCTAATTTTCAGGCGGTCATCACCCTTGAGCAGCCGTTTCCAGAATGGCGAACCAATAGATCCTACCTTGTGCGACTTGGGAACGAAGACCTCACACGACCCGTAAGAGAGAGCGGTGTTGCGTTCGGAGCCGAACGAAATGTTGGTCCCCGTTCGAAGGAGATTTCGATTTGTTGCATAGAGTACCTGGTAGGTCGGCTCTTTGCTTTCTGCAGGGTTTTGCATCTCCAGGCGCGGCCGCGAGTAAGTCTTGCCCGCCCATCCGTCGAGGACGAAATCGTCAATCTTGTCAACGGACGCGAGGACGCTCTGCCTCTGAGCTTGCGGTATTGAAAGCCGTTCGATGATCGCCCCAGCGAAATTTGCGTCTTCTAGTTGTGCATTTTCAAATCGTGCTCCGGCAAAATTTGCATGAACAAAGTGGGCTCCCTGCGCTCTGACTCGCGAAAGGTCCGCTCGGTTGAATTTTGCGCTATTGAAGGTGGCTTCGGTTAGGTCTGCGCCAGAGAGATCAGCGCCTTCAAACTTTGATCTCGAAAAATCGAAGCCAGCAAAATTGGCCTCCCTGAGGTTGGCGTCGGAAAAATTGAACCGCCTAAAGAAATCTGATCGCGTCCCGCCACTATACCATTCGGGAATAGCCTCGCGAAAATTCAACCCCGAAAGGTCGGGGCTGAATTTCACCAGCCGACGGCGGTCATTCCAAGCCGAGTGGCCATCTTTGACCCACTCTACATGTTCTGCTTTTGCCACGTGTTCCCCCTTGACCTGCTACGCTTTTCAGATGTGCTGCCTTCTAAATTCAAGAACTAATCGACGAATAGATCCTTCCCACGGAGTGGAGTTACACACTAGGTGACATGAGCCCAAAAACCCCTCCGGTTTTTGGGAAGTCCCTAGGTTGATGTTGGCCTGAGGCGGCTTGCTTTTCCAAAACTAGTTTTTTGGCGAACTCGTGGGCGTAAAATTACCCGGCGAGAAGTCCCGTCGATGGTTGTTGTTGGTCCCCCTTCCATGGGTTGATCCGGATCCGAGTCTCACCAGGAACGAGAAGAGCGTCTCGAGCTGAATGCGGTCGTATGTGTTAGTGCGGCATCACGTTAGAGCGCTGCTGACACATTCTGCCCCTTTTGGCTCCCCAGCGAAAGCAGCAGACCGGGGTCTGGGGGTCCGACATGCTGGCGACCGTCATTGCGGCGATGGTGGAATGACCGCTTTCCCATGTTCGTCTGCTTCAAGCGGAACGACGGCATACGGCCGCGATAGCCGCGGACAGCCTCGCGGTCTCCTTGCGGCATAGCAGTCCCCGTTCCAAACTTCCCAATTCGAGCCAAAATGGACATGTGTGGCGGCAAAACAAATTGCATGGCTTGTTCGCGGCGGTTCGCGGACGACCTTACTTTGTAGGGTTCTTCAAAACCTCTTCGATCGCTGCCATGCTTTGGGGGTTCTTCGACATATTCGAGAAGATGTCGCTCTGCCAGGCAATGACAGAATTCATGCCGACGTTATGATAGATTTCCGGTACATCGAGGACCTCAGTGGACTTTGGGGCGACCATTTGGGCAAGCCGCGCGACCCGTTCTTTTGGAAGGAACCAGCCCAAGGGGAGGGTTAAGTCGTCGGTTCTAATGACACTTTCATGCAAACCCCAGTCTGACGCAAGTTCGACCTGCGGCGCACAGTTGTAACTCCCGCACAACTGAGAAAGCAGTGCGTACCTGGCTGTCTCGCCGCGACGGGAGCGGGCATTGAGAATAGAGGTGATGGGGTCCAGAAAAAAATTCTGAGCGGAAACGCCGCGGTTATAGGGCACCTCGGCCCGGATGGCGATGACATGGACGTTGAATTTGATCCCGCACGTCTCGACGGCTTCCGACGGCGGCCCGGGATTTGCTACGGGTTCGTAGCGCGGGGGATCTTGGCAATCGGGCTCGGGAGAAGGTGCCTTGAAAGACCGCGGCGGCTTGAGCGCGGTGATCGTAGCACCGTCGAAGTCGATGCTAGGCGTTTGCAGTTCCGCCAGAATGTCGCGGGCCGTCTCCGCCCCTGAATTGTCGATGTATCCTCCGTCGACAAGAGCCAACTGCTCCAACAACCTGCCGGAGATAACCCGGCTCGGGGTAACATAAGGGAAGCTCGCGCTAGCGATAGCCGCGTCCATGAACCGGATGTCGGAGCTCCGCGGTCCCACCTCGTCAGGTCCCGTCCAGTTTAAATCAAGCAGGCTTTCCTCGAATCTGTCTTTCGGGAAGCTGAACGCAAACGGCGCAAAAACATAGCGCTTCCCGGATACGAGATTTGTCGCGACGTCGATGACAGCCGGCTTATCGCTCATTGTCCAGACATCGCTGGGACCTTCGGTCCAGTGGTGCTGCCAATAGAACGGGTTCGTCTTGTCCGGCGAAATGCCGATCGACTCGACAAGCGAGGCTCTGAGCGCGTCCGCACGGTCGCGTTCCCCGAAGATAGACCAGAACTTATTCGGAAAGTCTTTGAAATAGAGCGCCGCCAGGACTGGAGATAGGTTGTCTGTGGAAAGTCGGTCAATGGCGCGAGGGTCTCCGGCCACTTCTGTGCAGCCTTTAGACTCGGACAGGTTTACTTCGTCGGTTAGCCCTGCCCAGAAGGTCGAGTTTCCGACCGAGCCTCCCGATACCCCGACCAGCGCGAACACATGCTGCGCAAAGTTCGGGCAGCGCTTCTGAACTTTGGAGAGGAATAGATCCGCGTGGGCGGCTGCGTATCCGCCGCCGCCCTCTGAGGTGACGAGGAAGACCGGATAGGGATTACCGCTGTCGCGGTAGGTACTGAGATCGTTCCGACTCGCCAGCCAGACTGCGAACGCCTGCTGAAGCGAAACCGAGGCGCGCCCCCCGGTCCAGTCTTCTTCGTTCGAGCCATTGTTGGTGAGATCGGATTGCTCGATCTGATGCGGGCGCTCCTGAAAAAGGAAGAGGTAGCACAGCAACGCCACGATCGGGATGCCCAGCGCGGGATACCGCAGAGCCAGTTGGAAGAAAACCGCGACGAAGGCAACGAAAGTGAGCGTCAGAGCGACGCTTCCGAACTCCCTCGGGAATGTGATGGGTAAACTGCGGACTGCAATGAATAGGCTGAGCCAAAGAAGAATGGTCACCAGGGCTACGACACCCGCAATCTTCCAGTTGGCGTCTACAATACCCTGGAGACGGAAACATACTGCTATTGAGATTAGCGCTCCCACGCACGCGACATACGTGGCCGCCCTATCGAATTCATGAAACGCGACGACTAGAAGGATCGAAGGCAGCGAGAATAACAGGGCATCGACGACCCTCCAGACGGCGTTTCCCCGTTGGACTTGCGAGAGGAGGACGACGCCGGACAAGATCGCTATCGCTACGATCAAAACCGTGTGGGGGATGGTGGTGTAGTCGAACAGCGCGGATATCTGGTCGCCCCGTCGTGTTGCCACCAATAGGTATAACGCGCTGACCAAGACGATCGGGGTACGGTCGACTAGGGCCCTGACGCCCCAAATGTTCTGGTCGACTTCCGGCAAAGCAGTCGTCATGCCACTCCCCCTAGGATTTTTCGTGTACAATCGGGAAGATAGCCTATGGCGCGCGTACGGAATGTAAAGCCGAAACCCTATCCCATAAGTACATAAATCCAGAACCTCGTCAGCTCCAAGTTTTCCCCTCCAGTTCAACTGTTTACCTGATGCGGAAGTCAGGCGCAAAGGCTGCCAAACGGCGGCAGGTGGCGAGACGCGATGTCCAGCTTGGTGCACGCCAGCTTCCCATCCATTCAGATCGCACGCTCGCAATGGCTGGATTGGATCCACGTCACGACGATGCTCGGGCCGACCTATACGTCCGTTTTGAGGCTTCGAGTTCCGAAGCTGCCGGACCGCTTCCGCCCAAGGCTGCCGGCGGCAATGCGCCTCAAGTCGGTCAGTAGTCGCTCTGCTGTCGTTGCCCAAAAGCTGCCACTGTCAGAAACTATGGCGCGCTTGGGCTCGCAATAGACCTCGGGCAGCGAGTTCGCGCGACTTTCTCAATCCCATCAGTCGTAGCGAGCAATTCAAATCTTCAGGCTCCTCAACCCTTGGCGGCACCTCTAGGCATCAAAGCACCGTGTGCTATAGCTCCCGGATTGCGGCATTTGGCTTCTCGGATGGTTGTCGCTGCGCGATCAGGCGCACATTACCCTCTGTGAAGCATAATCAGGATTAGTCGATAACCTGCTCAGTTACGGGTCGCGTTGTTGAACTGAGCTGGATAGGTGGCTGTCGGGCAACGTCTTTGTGGCTCAAGTTGAACGTTGACCTTTCGTCGAGCGCGACCAAGATCGCTAACCGTTTCATCCCGTGAGTACAGCGTTGCAACATGACTGAGCCTTTCCAACCCTTTTTGCAGCGTTGCGTTTCGGTCGATCTGGAAGTGGATCCTGCAACCGCTACCATCTTCGCTTTTGCGGCGGTGCGTGACGACGCTCGTCCCTCAATCCTCGCAAAGAAACGCGATCTCGATGCGGCCCTTGACCGTCTGGGAGCAGAGTCAGCCGCGGCCGAACATCTGCTCGGCCACAACATCATTCGACATGACTTGCCTCATCTGGTCGCATTGCGGCCTGGACTCGTGAATATTTTTCGATCGCCGATCGACACCCTATGGCTCAATCCGCTCGCATTTCCGCGCAATCCCTACCACCACTTAGTCAAGCACTACCATGACGGGCGCCTGCAAGCGGGCCACATCAACGATCCGGAAATGGACGCGCGACTGGTGTTTCAGGTGCTGCGCAATCAACTGGCGGCTTTGACGCAGCAGAATGCCGACCAGCCCGATGCCGTAGCAGCCTTTCATTTCCTTATTACGAGAATGGAAAACCCGGGTGGGTTCGACGCAGTGTTCCAGGAGGTTCGGGGCGCTCCCGCGCCGGGTCCTCTTGCGGCGAGAGAAGCGATTTCCCGGCTGCTGGCGGGGCGTGCCTGCGAGAGGCGGGTCGAGCAGACGCTGAGCCGCCTTTCGAACCCGCAGCTCGGATGGCCCATGGCCTATGCTTTGTCCTGGATCCTGGTCGCGGGCGGAGATTCCGTCATGCCGCCCTGGGTGCGGGCGCAATTCCGCGAGGCTGCACTGATCGTGCGGCACCTGCGCGATACCAATTGCGAAAGCCCGGATTGCGCCTGGTGCAGCGAGAAAAACGACCCGGTCCGCGCGCTGTCGCGCTGGTTCGGGTTCAATGCCTTCCGCGCGCAGCCGGTGGACGACATGGGCCGCCCCCTGCAGGAGCGAATCGTCGATGAGGCGATGCGTGGGGCGAGCATCCTTGGCATTTTGCCGACCGGCACCGGCAAATCGGTCTGCTACCAAATTCCCGCCCTGTCGAAGTTCGACAAGACCGGCGCGCTGACCGTGGTAGTCTCGCCGCTGGTCGCGCTGATGGCCGATCAGGTGCAGGGCATGGCGCGGGCGGGCATTTCCTCGGCCGTAACCGTCAACGGAATGCTGTCGATGCCCGAGCGGCAGGATGCGCTGGACCGTGTGCGTATGGGCGAGGCGGCAATGCTGCTGATCTCGCCCGAGCAATTGCGCAGCAACTCGGTCCGCTCGGTTCTGGCACAGCGTGAAATCGGACTCTGGGTGCTGGACGAGGCGCATTGCGTGTCGAAATGGGGCCACGATTTTCGGCCCGACTACCGCTATATCAGCCGCTTCATCAAGGAATCCGTAGGGGATGAAGCTGCTGCCCCGGTGCTTTGTCTGACCGCCACCGCCAAGCCCGAAGTGGTGCGCGACATCCGCGACCATTTCCAATCACGTCTAGAGCGCGAACTGATGCTGCTGGACGGCGGCGCGGTGCGCACCAATCTCAGCTTCGAGGTCCGGCGGACACAGCGCGGCACCAAGCTGGCCGATATCCTCGACGTGATCGGAGCCAAGCTGCCACAGGACGGCGCTTCGGGTGCGGTGGTCTACTGTGCCACCCGCAGTGAGACGCAACGCGTCGCCGATTTCCTCAAACAGCAGGGTCTGTCGGCGGAACGGTTCCACGCCGGTCTGACGCCCGAGGAAAAGCGTGACATTCAGGAACGCTTCCGCATCGGCGAACTGCGCATCATCGCCGCGACAAACGCTTTCGGCATGGGGATCGACAAGCCCGATATCCGGCTGGTCGTGCATGGTGACGTTCCGGGCTCATTGGAGAACTACCTGCAGGAAGCCGGGCGGGCGGGCCGCGATGGCGCGCTTGCCAATTGCGTGCTGCTCTTCGCCGCTGAGGATGTCGAGCGTCAGTTCTCACTTTCGGCCCGCTCGCGCCTGGCCCGGCACGAAATCGGCGCGATCCTCAAGGCCCTGCGGCGGCTGGACGAGCGGACGAAGAAGACCGGCACCGTGGTCGCCACCTCGGGCGAAGTCGTACGAGCCGAACGCGATCAGGAGTTCGAACGCGACAGCACCACCGACGATACCAGGGTGAAGACTGCGGTGTCCTGGCTGGAAGAGGCCATGCTGCTGCGCCGCGAGGAGAACCGGGTTCAGGTCTTCCCCTCATCCCTTAGGATCCGCAACCTGGAAGAAGTCGAAGCGATCCTGGCCAAGGCCGCGATCACTGGCACCCGTCGCAAGCAGCTTCTGGATATCACCCGCCACCTGATGAACGCGTCCCCCGATCAGGGCATTTCCACCGATGAGCTGGCCGGGATCAGCGGATTAACAGGGGTTATGCTAATCAAGGCGATGGCCGATCTCGAGGCGCTCGGGATCGCCCGCAACGACGTCGTGGTCACGGTCTTTATCCACGTCGCCGTCGAGGGTCATTCGCAGCAACGTCTGACGCAGGCCACACGGCTTGAAACCGCGCTGATCACCCTGATGCGCGAGGCCGCCCCCGATGCCGAAGGTGCCGGAGGAATTCCTCTGCATCTGGCCGAAACCTGTCAGGCGCTCCGCAATCAGGGGCACAGCGCAGTGCGACCCGACATCGTGGAAAAGCTGCTGCGCGGCATGGGCCGTGACGGGCGCGATCAGGATGGTGGCAAGGGCAATCTGCGGCTGCGCAAGGCTTCGCGCAACACATTGATGGTGACGCTGCAACGGACCTGGCAGGCACTGGAACAGACGGCAAGCCTGCGGCGGCAGGGCGCAGAACTGTTGCTGGGGCATTTTCTGGGCAAGCTGCCGAAGGGCAGCCGCGGCAAGGACATCCAGGTCGAAACCACCATGGGCGATCTGCTCGCCACCCTGACCGGAGACGCCCTACTGCGCGGCAGCGGCATTCAGGACATGACCAAGCTGATGGACCGCGCACTTCTGTGGCTGCACGAGCAGGAGGTGGTAACGCTAGGCAAGGGGCTGACGATCTTCCGGCAGGCGATGACGGTCCATTTGAACCCTTCGGGCGGCCAGTTCACCGTGAAAGATTTTGTACCCCTCGAGGAACACTACGCCGAGCAGACGATCCAGACCCATGCAATGGCGGCCTACGCCGAAAAGGGCCTTGCCGCGATGGATCAGGCGCTGCGGCTGTCCGAGGACTACTTCGTGCTGGAGCGCGACGCCTTCCTGCGCCGCTGGATGCCCGGAAAGGGCGGGGAAATCCGGCGTCAAACCACCGGCACCTCCTGGAAAGCGATCGTCGAGGCACTGAAGAACCCAGTTCAGCAAGAGATCGTCGCCGACGACCGCGAACAGACCAGCGTCCTGGTCCTGGCAGGACCGGGTTCGGGCAAGACGCGCGTTCTGGTGCACCGCATTGCCTATCTGATCCGGGTCCGTCGCGAGGATCCGCGCGGCATCCTCGTGCTGACTTACAACCGTCATGCCGCCGCAGAGATACGCATCCGGCTGCGCCACCTGATCGGCGATGATGCGAATGCAGTGACGATATCCACATGCCACGCCCTCGCGATGCGACTGGTGGGAGCGAGCTTTGCCGGAACTGCGAACGAGACGACGCACGACTTCGACGGGATCGTCATGGAAGCCGTGCGTCAGTTGAACGGCGAAGGGCTCAGCAAGCCCGAGGCGGAGGCACAACGCGACACCCTGATCCAAGGTCATCGCTGGATTCTGGTGGACGAGTATCAGGACATCGGCTCTGAGGAATACGCGCTGATCTCGGCCGTTGCGGGCCGCTCACTGGACGATCCGGACCTTCAGCTCAGCCTTTTTGCGGTGGGCGATGACGATCAGAACATCTACGCCTTCGCCGGGGCGTCCATCCGTTTCATCCGGCAGTTCGAGGCCGACTATCGTGCACGACCGCAGTTCCTGGTCGAGAATTACCGCTCGACAGGACATATCATTGCGGCGGCCAACGCAGGCATTGCGCCAGCCGCTGACCGTATGAAAGCGGGACACGACATTGCCATAGATCGCAATCGTAGCGACGCGCCGCCCGGCGGCGACATGGCGGCGCTTGATCCGGTTGCGCGAGGGCGAGTGCAGGTGCTGGACTGCCGAGCCGGTGACATGGCGCAGGCCATGGCCGCAGTGGATGAGCTCGTCCGGCTTTCGCGCCTTGATCCTGAGTGGAGCTGGTCGCGCGCCGCGATCATCGCGCGCGACTGGCGGCGGCTGGCTCCGGTGCGCGCCTATGCCGAATCGATTGGCATTCCGGTGGAGATGGCTAACGAGAGCATGCCCAGCATCTGGCGCCTGCGCGAGATGCTGCAGTTCATCGACACACTGCGCCGCGATAATACGCGTCTGCTGGCCGTCCGTGATCTGGTGGATATGCTGAACGCGATACCTTCCAACCGCTGGACGGATCTGATCGCCGAAGGCATCGCCGCGCTTGCGAAGGAGCTTGCGAAGAAGACCATGCCCGTGCCGGACCTTGTCGAGTGGTTCGCTGAGTGGGCCAATGATGCCCGCAGCGATCAGCGCGCGCTGCTGCTGCTGACGGCGCATCGATCGAAAGGTCTGGAATTCGAGGATGTCATCATCCTGAATGGCGGTTGGGACAATCCTTCCAAAGGCGAGGACCCCGATGCGCCGCGTCGCCTGTTCTATGTCGCCATGACCCGGGCGCGACGCAGCCTCGCGATCATTGCTCAAGGGCAGCATCCGTTCGTCCAGCAGGACAAAAAGCATGTGCTGCGCCGAGCCGCGCCCGCTGTCGCCGACGGCGTCGCTCTTCCGACAGCGCTGTACCAGGTGCCGAACCTTAAGACCGTGGACCTGTCATGGGCAGGGCGTCTCAGGCCGGGCCATCTCTCCCTCGCCGCCATCTCCGCGGCGAAAGCAGGAGATCCGATTCAGATCGCGCGCGATGGCACGCTCTGGATGATACAGGACAAACAAGGGCAGGCCCTCGGACGCATGGCCAGAAGCTGGTCGCCTCCCGAAGGCCTCAGCTTCCTACGCGGCGAGGTCGGTGCCATCGTGCGCAGGCGCAAGTTCGATAATCTGGAAGAGTTCCGGGTGCACCTTCACCGAGATGTCTGGGAAGCGGTTCTGCCGGAGCTTGTATTTGGCTGACGGTTTGCCCGCAGGGATGGTGAACGCCGAAATATCTACGCACCTTAAGGACCTCCGACGTCACGGCACCTACCAAGGCGATAGCTTCAGTGCGCTGATTCATTGTTTGGGCGAGGCCGATTTCTGATGCCTGGATAAGCGCGTCAAGCCCAAGCCCTCGCATACCGATTTTTCTCGGTAGTTTGCAGGAATTCAGTTGGATCAAACACTAACGGTATTGTCCGCCTGCCATTCGAACGGCGAACGGCTCCAAGCTGTCTGCGCTGAAACTGCGAAGGGCGGCCTCATCGTCCAGAAAACGGCCGTGCATGGGTCTGACAAACTGTCCTTTAAGAGAGATGAATGCGCGAGGCCGAAGACTTGATGGTCTGATCGAGAGCGGCGGCGACAGCTTTTTCGACGGCGACGGACAACGTTCCGGCCGATCGGACCCAAATTCAAAACCGGCTAGAGGCCGATGTCAAAGCAGGCATATGAGAAGATCGAATACCTCGACCACAAGGAGACGCCGGACAACACCCCGAAACGGGCGGCATTCAGCGGAACTATTGGTTCGCGCTCAATGGAGATCGCCCGCTGTTCTTCTTCGCCGGCCTGTGGACGCGCTGGCATGGTGTGCGCAAGGTCAAGGAAGGCCCTGGCGATCATGAGGTCTATGGTTTCATGACCACGAAGCCGAACGCCCTGATCGCGCCTATCCACGAAAAGGCGATGCCAGTGATCCTGACCACGCAAGAGGAAACCGAAACGTGGCTTACCGCCCCATGGTCGGAAGCAAAACGGCTACAGCGAACGGCACCGGATGATGCACTTCTGATCGTCGAGAAGCCGGCCACGCAGATCAAGGTGCCGCAGGCAACAGCACAGGGCACATTGCTTTGAGCGACGAAATCCGCCTTCCCGGTGCAATGGAGCCCGCCACCCGCCCCGGCATGCAACACCATCAGTGTGAGCATCCCGGCTGTGGCAAGAATGCGGGATGGGGCTTCGCTAAGCCGAGGCAATCATCGCACTGGTTCTGTTTCGAGCACCGCGCCGAGGGCGAGCGATATATATCGATATATATGAGGAAGCCGGGATGGTCAGACCGCCAAGACGACAAGGCGAATACGGCGATCGGGAGATCGATTGCCAGGAGGCGATGGAGCCCGGCTTTCAGGCGATCGTTGATTGCATGCTCGAGGCTGGCTGGACGCGAGGAGAGATCATGCGCTCGCTACGCCGGCTTATCGCCGCCGACAACATGACGCAAAAGGAAAACGCCAAGGTCGAGGCGCAGCTCGCGATCGCGCGTGCCATCATGCGCGCCGGCCGGGCCTTCTAGCCCTTGACGATTGCCACGCCAGCGCCAGTTGGCTCTGACATGAAACGGATCAGGACCGATAACATCGCGACCGGATACAAGGGCAAGCCGCACGCTGGCCCCGTGGACGACGAATCGAAACACCTCATCCACTGCCCGGTCTGTGGGCAGACTTTCGACGCGCGCGACCTGGGGCAGGTGTTTGAACATGCCGAGCCGGAGCACCAGCCGATTCCTGCAGAACAATAAGACCGCTCATCCAACGCGGAACATTAGTAGGGACCAGTGGGCTACCCCCCGCTTAGCCCAGCCCGCCGCAGATCGGGTGCTGCAACCCGGTCGGCCCGCGCTCGGAGGAGGAGCGCGGGTTCTTTTCTTGGCAACCCTAATCCTCGTCACCGAAACCCAGCAGCGACGCATGGCGTATGTGGCTGTGATCGCCACGCAGATGCTTGACGCGCAGCTTGACGCCAGGCCTGACCCACTGTGTCGCCGGCCGCTTTTTCATATCCTTGGGCGGCGGCCCGGCGTGCTCCCGGACCCGCTTTAACAGCCGCTCCTTCATGTCGCGGCCCAGGGTGATAAACGCGGAACCGACATACCTGCCGGTTCCGGGCTGTCCCAAAAGGGCGAAGGCTGCCTTGCCAGGCTCGCGCTCGACGCCCAGCAGATCGAATTCGTCGACCGTGAAGCTCTTGGTCTTCAGCCAGTTCGTGGTCGGGCCGCTGCGATATTTGCTGTCGGGGCGCTTCGATACAATGCCCTCAAGCTCGATCTGCTCGACGAGATAGAAGATCGATTTGGCGTCGCCAGGCATAGCCTCGCTGAACTGGATCCGGCTGTTCGGCTTGATGATGCCGGAGAGAATTTCGCGACGCGCCTCGCAGCCGATGTCGCGCAGGTCCTGGCCGTTCAGGTGCAGCATGTCGAAGGCGCAGAGATACATGGCATAGCGATTGCTGTGGACGGCATTCTGGAGCGCATTGAAGTCGGGCATGCCGGCAATGTTGGTGACGAGCGCCTCGCCGTCGATGATGGCGTTCTCGACGGCGAGCTCCCTCGCGGCTTCCACGATGCCCAGGTATTTACGCGTCCAATCCTTGCCGGTTTTGGTGAAGACGCGAATATCCTCGGGGCTGTTGATCACGATCTGGGCGCGGTAGCCATCGAGCTTGATCTCATGAATCCAGTTGTCACCCTCGGGCGGCTTGGCCACCAACTTGGGCTCCATCGGGGGGATGAACCGCAGCCGGCCGGTAACGGTACTTACAATTTTACGCACTCATAAGATTCTAGGCGGAAGGCTTATATTAGCCAGAGCGAATGGATGTAAATCCGCAGGGCAGGAACAAAACCGCTTGGCCAACGACGCTTGGACCCTGATGGGAGCATCTGCTCCGGACGGGTCCCCGGCCGGAGTTAGGAAGGGCATATTGCTTCTGATTGCCCAAGAAGGGCAGTCGGGATTGCGCATCAAGGTGGCTCAGAACACCGATATTGTGTACCCAACGGAAGCATCTCTGTTGCGCAAGGACGGCCTAGCGCAGCCCTGTCTGGCCGATAAATGGCTGGGCAAAGAGGTTGCGTTACCTGCCGATGATCGCGTTCGTTCGGCGAAGGGAATTCCGCTTTCACACGAACACAAAGTCATGCTCGGTCAACGTGTTCGTGAAGTTATCGAGAGTGACTTGATCCGCTCCTGCGGTAATGATGGTGCCAGTTCCAATTCTGGTGATTGTGAGATCATTGAAAGATTGCACATCCTCCACGCCGCTAAACACAATTTTGTCCTTTTGGCTCTGGCTGAAGTCTTCGATTCTGTTACTGATTCCGACTGTCATTGGACCGTCGTCCTTGAATACAAACCGATCTCTCCCGCCTTGAGCCTGAGCGCTGTCAAATTCCCCATCGCCCCACATTAGGTTACTGACCAAGCTGCCGGGTGCAGCGGTCCCAGCGTACAGGGTATCGTTGCCGCCCTTGGCGGAATCAACGAAAACAAATGCATCGCCGAAGAGACCGTTAAGAACCTGGCCACCGCCAGTGTTGTTGCCGCCGATCAGGGTATCGTCGCCACCCTGAGCGGAGTCGAACATGTTTGCCCCGTCGCCCACGAGACCGTTGGAAACTAGGGCACCGCCACCGCCAGTGTTGTTGCCGCCGATCAGGGTATCGTTGCCGCCCTGAGCGGAGTTGCGCATGTTTGCTGCCTCGCCCCAGACTTCATTGAAAACCACGCCATTGCTGCTGCTGTTGCTGGCGCCAATCAGGGTATCTTTGCCGCCCCGAGCGTGGTCGAACATGAACAGCGCGTCACCCGAGATACGATTGCCGGTTAGGGTATCATTACCACCCCGAGCATGGTCGAACATGCTGCCGCCAGCATCCCCACACAAGACGTTTGGGGTGCCGGGGCCCACAGGGATGTCAGCGGTGACGTCATCGGTCCCCCTTTGATGGTCCGTTAAATCTCCCAGAGTAAATGGAACGCGCTTGGACATCCTGCCCTCCTGCTGAAGTGGGGGCCCCGGCCGACTATAATCTTAGACTAAAATATCAAACACGCATCATGCCTTTGATGGATTTCAGAGGCCAAAAAGCGAGATAGCATGCGGGCGCGGGAGAACGGGCGCAAATCTTTCCAGGTCAAACGATAGTGGAAATGGTCGCCACCAAACTCAGGCGTGAGCGGGTGCTGGACGCTAGACGTTGGGCCTATGCACTTCCTCGGCGCCGGGGGCGACCGTTCCGCCGGGCTTCGCCCAATGAGGGACAAAGCCGCGCGGCTAGCCTATCGCGAGCGGAAGCTAGCTGAACAGGAATGCCCGTTTTGCGGCACGGGAGGGGTACCCATTCCCGTCTACCTTGCTTCTAAATCGCACCGGATTTTTTCTGACTTCCTTATAGCGGGTGTTCACATCGAAGACCATTATTGAGTACCAACCCGACGGTACCGGAAGTGATTGCGGATGTGTTCGTTGAAGAAGCGGCCCTTGGCGAAGGCGGCTCGGAACTCGGCGAAGGTCTCCGGCGACACGTCCTCAAACTGGTAACATTTACCGCTAGCCACGAACCACACGGAGAGGACTTTGCGCTCCGGATCGTATTCCGTTTTGTGTATCGAGGTGGACGGCATGACGGTCGCTCGATTAAAAGCCGTCAACGATCGGAAGCCCGTCACGTTCCTTGCGATCTTTGTCGGTGGCGACGCACAAGAGCGATGCGATGCGCTTGCCGTCACTCGCTCATCGCGACTTTCATTTTCGGAGCCGGGCGCTTGGTTTCTCGGCGCTTCCTGTATTTGAGCTATGATCGGCGATGCCCTGGTGGTGGCCATGCTTGAGGAGCTTGTCGCCGATTTCAGCATCTTTCCTTCCGCCTGGAGTCCACGCACTGGATTGTATGCCTTGTTCTCCCGTTTCCACGCCTCCGCTTTAGACCGCGTGCCTACGTGGAACCTCGCAGGTGGCGGTCAGAGCGGCGACACCGACGCGATGTTTCTTTCGCCGGTACGGCGCCAAGCACTTCTCCTCGTCGCCGTCGAGGGTTTCGACATGGTTGAAGCTGCCGAGACGCTTGCGATGTCTGAAGAGGAGTTCGCGGAGCACTTGACCTCTGCCTATGCGGACGACGTGATCCAGACTTCCTACGAGAGCGAGATCTCGATGTGCACGCTAGCTAATGCGACCACTGTCGCGGCGGACCGAGTCCCGGACCAGCTTGTGGTCCACAGCGAGCTTGCTATTCCTGCATTCGCATAGTGAGGGGTGTCGTGCGTACTCCTCCTCTACCCACCCGTCGCATTTTAGTTTTCAAACAATGCTTCGAATTTTACGCTCACCGCCCTCGCCTTCATCGTTGAGCTCAACCGATAGCAAGGGCCTGTCTAATGCACGAATAATATTAAACGCAATTTTATCTAGATTTATGAAGTATCCTGTTAAATGATTGCCAATATCAATTTGATCAAGTTCGGGATCACTCAATACTGGAAGCTCGTTGTCAAGTGAAAATAGAAATCTTAAAGGTTCTTGTGTTTCATCACCGACCAATGTTGCCACCATTTTTACGTCATTATCAAAAATAGCTCTGAATTCTTTGACGCCGTCTTTTGAGCCGATGACTTCACACATTCCGCCCCTCAGTAGTGCCAGCCTTAGTACGAGGGCCGCATGAGTCTTCCCCATCACGACTGCGTCTCCCGGCATAAATCCTTGTTTAGTTAGCGCAACCGCCACTGCCACAGCAGCTGCCTCTTGCGCGGTAAATCTAGCGTGAGTGCCCTGACGATCTGATAGCTGACCTCTTCGTCTCCAAACCCTTTGCAACTCTGTACTCAGCCCGCTGGCGGCTTCGAGTTCGGACGGACTGAGCGTGGCCAGTGATATTTTCCACCTCGAGAAATCGATGACGTTGGCGTCGTGCACTCGTCTACTCCTTAAAGATCAGCAAACACGTTGCAACCGAGGACCGGCCGTCGCAAGCGGCAGTTCATTCAATAAGCTGCGCCGCATCGGCGAAGACAACCGCGCGGTGGAATCCTTGATCAAGCGACCTCCAAAGCGTTCTACCAAAAAAATTTAATGGTACACGCTTTGTTCACTTTACCGGTAACCATTCACGGTTTATCTGATATTACGGTAACCCAATCGATCGCTGATGTCCAGCAGGCTGATTGTGCCGTTGCGTAACCTGACGTCTTGGACGTCGATGAAAGTGAGAGTGTCATGAGTTTGTCAGCCTCTATCGCGCCGCATCTGCCCTGCCTGCGGCGATTCGCAACAGTCTCGTCGGGCTCGCAGGAAAGCGGTGACGCACAGATTTGCGCACTGCTGGAGGCGATCATTGCGGACGTTAGTATCTTCCCACCAGCATCGAGCGCTCGCGTGGCGCTTTATAACGTTTTCACAAAATTCACGTCCTCAGCGACAGTAAAGATGCGCGATTGGGACCCGAACCCGGCTGATGGGCTCCCCCACTTCGACATCATGCGTACGCCGCTCGTTCACCGCCAAGCGCTCCTTCTCGTTGAGTTCGAGGGCTTCAGTGTCGTGGAGGCGGCCGAGGTGCTCGCCGTGTCGGAGAGGCAGCTTGCTGAGTTGTTGACACAAGCCAAGGAGGACATCTTTGGTTCTGCGGCCAATTCTACGCATATTAATCACGACGGCACAGACAATCCGCGCACGGTCATTACTGCGCTCGAAGCCACGGCAATGGCTTAGTCCGGAGCCGCGACGTGGAATCAGTCGTTCGATCGTTTCGGAACAGGCCTCCAGCTAGCCAAGCCAGCGATGACGCTTGGCGTGCTCCGTCGGAGAGCATCGCCACGCGCAATATATCCTTCCGAAGCAAAGGCTCTGCGCGAGGTTCGATGGTCGGACCGGATCGGCGCGTACTCAATTTCGAGAGCCACCTTGAGCGCAAGGCGGCTTCTGTCCTAGTCGCTCGCCCAGACATCGTACACCTCTGGGATCAACCGCCCGCGGTCAACTACAAAGACTACGACGGCTCGTGGCGGCGGCACACGTTCGACTTTCTTGCTACACGACGGTGTGGAACTAAGTTCGCAATCGCGGTCAAGCCAACCGAACTCGTCAAGCTGAGGAAATTCGACGCACTGCTGCGACTTATTGCGCAACAAGTGCCGCCATCCTACGCGACAGGCGTCATACTCGTGACCGAGAAGATGATCTCGGATGACGACTTCTCGAATTCGCTCTTGCTTCGTAGCGTGCTCTCGGACACCGACTTCGAGGCTTACGAGTTCCTGACATCGATCGTCATGTCTCTGAACGGCGCTGCGACAATTGCGAACCTCGGTAAAACCTTGAAGCGCCAGAACGGCGGATTCCGCGCCGTGGTGAGACTGATCTCTGAAGGCATTTTGGTCAAAGTGGGCCCGGGTCTGCTCTCGCCGAAGACCTTGGTGCGCGCGGCAGAGCGGGCTGCAGCATGACGACGCCTGACCAAATTCCTCGTTGGTCCTTCGAGAAGACTGATCGGATTTCGATCGCCGGTATTCCCTATCGGTCCGCCAACGCGACTTCTGCTGGCCATGTCCTGCAGCGGGTCGACCAGCCTGATCTATATGAGGAGTTCTCGCATGCCGAAGTTTTGGCGTTCCACTCTTCTGGCAAATTGAATATCGACCGAAACTATTTTTCGGAGAGTAGAACTCATGCGCGCCTTTCGAGCAAACTGGACTTCTTGTCGGACCTGAGTCCCAAGCGCAAAGCCAAGTTCCTTTTCAAGCAGAATCTCGTAGTGAGCTTCATGCGCGGATACGCTGACGGCCGCTTCCGCCGCACGCCGCAAGGCTACGCTGACGCCATAGAGATGATAGAAACGGAGCTCCGCAATGAGCAAGCAGAGAGCGAAGTCACCATCCGCCGACGCGAGACCGCGCTGCGCAAACAAGATCGCAGGGTCACAGCCGAAATTAGAAAGCATGGCGTCCGGGCATCATTCCCTCGGTGGGACAATCCCGATCGCTTAGTCAATCCTAGCGGGCGTTTGGATCCTACGCCAAGGTTCCCAACCCTGGGAAATGGGCTGGCTATGCCAAGCCCCCGCGCTCTTGCTGGTTGGGTCAGTAAATTTGAGGCAGCGGGATGTGATCCCGCCTCGCTTTGGGATTCGTATGGGAACTGCGGCAGCGTGCCGAAACTGTCGCCGCAGGTTCTGCGATTGATCGACGAAGCGGCCTTGGCGTACCCTGATGAGCGGCGTCCCTCCATGACCGCCGTTTACAAACTGTTCAAAGGGCTCCTCGCACAGACCAACGCTGAAATCATAAAGCGCGGCGAAGAGCCGTTGCGCTGCCCGTCGCCCAAGACATTCGCCAAGAAAGTTAAACAGACTCCCGCCTTTGCTCGCACGCTGGCACGAAACGGGCGTGTCGCCGCAAGCAGACAATTTGCCATGGCCTCGAAAGGGGTTCGGGTGCTCAAGCCCATGGAGCGCATTGAGATCGATGAATGGGAGATCCATCTCCAAGCGCTGGACTGGAATTCTGACCTGCTCGCCCACCTCTCCGACCAAGATATCCGCGAAATCAAGCGAGTCCGAATCCATGTCGCTGTGGCCATGGATGTGGCGACACGTTTTGTCCTCGGCGTCAGCTTTGCCGAAACGGCCAGCGTGCCAAATGTTATGGCGGCGTTGAAGATGGCGGTGTCGGATAGAAGCAAAATTGCATCAGCTGCTGGCGCGGCGACTCGTTGGGGACCATTTGGTGGACTGCTCGGCGGGGTTCACTCCGATATGGGTTCTTCATTCGGAGAAACCTTCAGAGTGGCCGTCACCGACCTGCAGGGGGACCATGTTGCAGGACCCGCCGCAAGAAGCGAAATCCGCGGCCATATCGAGCGACTTTTTCGAACCCTTCACGAGACTTTCCTAGTGAACTTCACCGGGAGGACATTCAGCAACCCGGTGGCGAAAGGGGATTACGACTCAGCCAAGCGAGCATCCCTGACAATAAACGAGCTCTACCTGAATTTCGTTCGCCATATCCTGGATGTATATCACAACACGCCCCATGGAGGCCTACACGGTCAAACTCCCTACAACGCCTGGATCGGCGCAGTGGAACAGTTCGAGCTGCCACCGCCGCCTGATCAGCGTGCCTTGAGGGCCATCTTCGGACTGGAGTTCGACCGTGTCACAACTCCAGAGGGCATTCATTTTCAGAACCTGAAGTACAATTCGGAGAAATTTCAAAAGCACAGGCAGCTCCACGGCGACGGTCGTGTCAGAATTCGTGTCGACTGCGACAACATCCATGAAATCTCTGTTCTCCTAGGCGGGGAGTGGCATCCGCTCAGAACCCATCATTCACTTGAGGGCATCTCCATCGCAGCCTGGGCTGCAGTGCGAAACGAGCTTGCTCGCCGCTTTGGTGAAGAGGCGAGGATAGCTGAGCCGATCGTGCTTCAAGCTATCAGTGACATCAAGGCTGCCGGCGATGCCGCAGCAGTTCGCGCTAGGCTCGGAGCGACCCACCCATCCGCTCAAGATATTGAGCGAGATCAGCGCAAGCTGTTCATCGGTTTCGACATGGGGGCTCCGCAAGTGGAAGCGCCCAGTCTCGCCCAAGATAGCTTCGACGTCTTGATCCCATTCAGTGGGGAAGTGCCGAAGCCGCCCTCCGCAATGCAATCAGAGCGGGCTGATAGAACCGCCGGTCAGCAGCCGGTGGTAGATCCTTCTAGAAACTCCCCCATCAAGGACCGCGGTCATGTGGGGCCTGCACCGACTATCGCGGACGAGGCGGCAGTTTGGCTGATTGAGGAAGAACCGTGATGGAAGAAGTGGGAATCGAGGCGGAAAAGGACTCCCTGTTTTCGCTTGAAGCGAGCTTGGGGTCGCTTTCTTGGGACCGCATCAAACACGCCGAAGCGAACGCGAAATTTTACGTGCCCACAGAGCGGGATGAGCAGCTCAAGAACGCAATAGGACGGCTTCTGGATGGAGTAGTCACAAGAGCAGACAGAAATATCCCCCTGACTCGCTCCAACCGGAAGGAAGGCCGAGCCCTGCTCGTCGCCGGACAATCCGGCGCCGGTAAGTCCAGGGCGCTTTCAAGGTTGTTGACCGCCCATGACGCTTTGCGGCCAGCCGACGATCCGATCGCTGCCCGGCGGCCACTCATATCAATCAAGGCTCCCGAAACGTTCACCCCGCGAGCCTTCTACATTCGCTTGCTACACGCCATGGGCTACCCTTTGGTGAATTCTCCGGTCACCGAGTTGCTGATCGAACGCGTGCGGAAGCACGCGCAGCGTCTTCAAGTTCTCGTCTTACACATCGACGATTCGAGCAACTCACTTGTCGGCCACAGCCCTAGGGCACGGGATAGGGCTGTGGAGCGGGTAGCAACCACTTTGAGAGGTCTTATGGTCGATGCCGAAAATCCGCTTTCGGTGATTGTCTCGGGCTTGCCATCCATATTGGATTTGGTGCGGGTGGAAGAGCAGTTCGGCCGCCGGGCCGAGATCGTCCATTTCAATCCGCTCCAGGCCAATGATGCCGACCGACTTCGACAGATCGTAGCGAAGAGAGCAGAGACGTTTGGCCTCGCAGATAAGGAGACGTCTGGCGATTTCGCGCTGCGCTTGCTTCATGCAGGAAACTACCAGCTTGGCACCGTCATGGAGATCACTTCACACGCAATCGGGTCCGCGCTGGAGAAGGGGCATAGCGGAGATCGTTCTGCTGGACTAAGCGCCATGGATTTCGCTGACGTCTATTTCCGTAGGACCGCGTGCTCCTCCCAGCTGAACGTCTTTACGGCGGCTGATTGGAGCAAGATTGATACATCGCAGATCGTGCCCCGCTGGATCGAAGAAAGGCCGATTGGCAACAGGAAGCACAAAGGGGGTGCCAGATGAGTCTGTTCGCTCGGGTATCTCTGCAGCCTGACGAACTTTCACAGGCAAGTTTCGTCTCGCGCCTCGCCGCCGTGAATGGATGCCAGACCGCCGCTCAATTCTGCAAGGAATTGGGGCTGAATGTTACCAGCATCAGGCATGGTCACGCTGACGCCTTGTCCGCTCTAGCAGCGTATTCAGGGGCCGATGTGGCGACCCTTGCGCGAAACGCTTTAACGCTCATTGGTCCCCGGGCATATTCGCTCCGTGGATGCGACGCCCACCAGCGGATGCTGAGGACGGATAAATTCGGCGTTTGTCCGGCCTGCGTAAGAAGCGACGTGTTTTCGGGTCCAAACAGCGACCGCTTCAGTGCTGTTTACCTCCGCGTCCCATGGCACTTTCGTGCTATCCGATGTTGTCATGTTCATCACCTTCGTTTGATCGAGCTTTCGACTAGGAGCATTCGAAGCGAAAAGAGAGAATTTGCGGCGATTGCGTGGGATGCGGCCATCGACCTTGTCGACAATGACACAGAAGACAAACATCAGGCGCCCGACCTTTTTGAGCAGTATGTCCTCAACAGATTGGACGGATCCTTAACGGGTTCTTGGCTGGACGACATGCAGCTCTCCGCGGTCGTTCGATTGTGCGAGGTACTTGGCGCGACGGAGCTCTTCGGCACGAATAGCAGCCTTCGTGGACTAACGGACGAACAAACAGCCAAATCTGCACTGGCGGGGTTCGACATACTTGGCGAGGGACCCATGGGTCTCACACGAATGCTAGAGAGGCGGCTGGCTGCTAACTCTCGTCCGAAGGCGACGATTGGCATTATCACTTTGCTGGGTGGATCAATAGGCGAGGTTTTGAGGCACCGAGACAACCGAAAAACCGATATTACAATGTTTCGGGAGGAACTGAAAAAATTCGCCAACTCCCATCTCGCTCGCACCGTGATTAATTTCAACCTGCAACTTACTCCACAGCGGCGGCAATCCATCGCTGAAGTAGTTGCCCATTCTGGAGCATCCTCGAATGCGATACGGAGGTCGCTGGTTCAACTGAATATTCTGGACGAGGTCGACGCAAGCAAGAGCGGTAAAGAGATTTGCGTCGACATCGGACTGATGCGAGCTGCAGTGAAGAAGGCAACTACGCCGTTTGCCGCAGGAAGGGTGATGGCCCTACTAGGCCTTACTCGCGATGAACTCGACACGGTTGCCGCGAAAGGTCTCTTAGGGGACGCCCTGCGGGGTGAACGATTGGATCGCAGATTCTCCGCCCACGCCGTTCACCACGTGTTGGACATTCTAGAGGCGATACCGGTCAGCACCATTCCTGAATTCGGTAGCTTCCGAATCAAGCCCACTGCAAAGGAAATTGGCAGCAGCTTTGCGGAGATCGTCCGACTTCTGATGGATAAGTCCGTCGCTAGCGCGAGGCGTGACGGAACTGTTAACGGCCTCCCCTCGATCTACGTTTCTCCTTCGGAAATAAGATCGCTTCTGTTCGGATCCAGGTCACCCGGCGTTTCGATTAGGCAAACAAGAAAAGTGTTGGGAACGACCGCGGAAGTGGTGAAGGGTCTTATTGCCACTGGCTATCTGAAGGCCCCGCCCAATGAGGGCTCGAAAAGTCGCGTTAAAATACAGATACCACAAGACAGCTTGAACGAATTCAAAGAAGAGATGATTTCGCTGCATGCGCTCTCAAAAATTCGCCATCGACCCATGAAGAAGGTCGCCAGCGAACTTCTCGGGCAAGGGATAGTGCCCGCAATCACGCATGATGAATGCGGCGCGACATTCTATAGAAGATCCGAAGTCTGCTAGGCGGCGCGGGAGGTGAACTGCGCGTTCGCCAACGTAGTGCACTGGCCAACATATGTCAGGACGGCGCGCGAGATGGATTTTCATCGATCATGCCTTCCTCCTTCCTCTCTGAAGAAGTTTTTCCTTCCTCGAACGAAGTACGGGACGTCAAGTTCGCTATGGCCCCGGGAGGTCTACCGAAGGCACGGAAACGGCTATCGACCACCGGCGAGGTGTTGAGCGCCGCCGACAGCCGACACGTCGCAAGTTGACCCGTTTGAGACCTTCGGCAGCCAACCCGCAAATGGCGGCTTCGCGAGCAGCTTTTTCCGTTGCCATTCCCAACGTCACGCTTTGCTGGTTTGCTGAATTCCCCAGCGCTTCCCTTCAGAGGAGAAGGCTCGGATCGTTGCGGAGAGCTACGAGGCTGGCGGGACGGTTTGTGCTGTCCGATACGGTCTTACAGTGCCGCCGCAGAAAGATATTCGAATCCTTGGTCGACCAGCTCATTTACTTCACCACTTCAATTTCCCCGGGTTTCCACGTTGTGCCGAACCACTGCTCGAGCAGGCCGTAGAGGCGAAGGATCGCGAACCATCCCTTGCTGGGGATGGACTGGAGCCAGGTGGCTTCCTTGCCCTCCGATCAGTTGATCGCGCTTGCTGTTGCGGCCGGGGAAGGCCTGGCTGGTCTGCAGTCTGTGGGTCGTAGAGCACCATCGACCAGAAGTCCTTGGCCGGAGGTGTGTTAAACGGAATAGGATTCCGCGATCATTGACAACTTCAAACCGGATTAAGCCGAAGGGGCAACGTCAGATACTCGTCGTTCACCAATTGATTCGAGGCACAATTATCGTTCAGCAGCTTGACAAACCTACTAGCGAAGCCGCTGCCAACATCGCCTCAGTATTGTCGTCGTAGTACCCCGTCGGCTCCAATCCGTATCGCTTTTGAAATCTACGGAGGGCTGCAGATGTCCTGTCGTCGAACGTCCAATCGGGAACCTCTAGAAAATACCCGAGTACACTTAACCGTTCCTCAGCCTCCTCGACAACGGAGGACACGTCCCCTGGTCTCCACTGAACACTGACGTGTTCAACTGCGGCCCGGCAATTGCGCCCGCCAGCAGCATCTGAGACGGGCATTAGAGGGAACATCCCTGAGAAAGAGCCTAAACTGCCTTGAGTGGCTAAGATACTAATCGATCCTTTAAGTGAGTAAACAAGCCCTTTGGCGTAGGCGTACACTTTGGGACCGCGGAGAGTAATCTTGAGAGATCCGCCCTGACAATCTTGCCCACATTCTAGAAACTTATCACTTTTTTTTGAACAATACCCTTCCCAAAGATGCTCGTGGTTCGGAAATCCCCATAACGAATAACTTAGGACTACAGATCCCGTCCCTACAGGAGAGTACCCCTTTGTTATTTCTTGAGAGCCCACGAATCGAAGTCGTACCTGCTTTATATTTGATGCTTCCTTCGAGTAGTCAGCGCCTAAGCATTGTCCAGCTAAGCTTGAAATATCGTCACCTGACCAAGCAATCGCGGGTAAACCGGCTGACGCTAACAGGGTCAAAACTGTAATTGAAGACATCCTCCAACGGGTAATCATTGCCAATTCCCCATAAGAACAAATGGCGCCCAATAGTATGGATGTGAAAAGTTCCCTAACGGCTTTGACCCTGTCAGGGGCACACCTAGCTGTTGCGCTGATTCGACTACGATCGAGGTGCGATCGCTCGGGATGGTGCTGTCAAAACGGCCCTCGATAAACTCAGACTGGGCCTTTGCGAGCGCGCTTGCACGTGTCAAGGGGCCTCTCTCGCTGATCTCATAGAAGCGCTGCAATATGAGCGGAGTTGTCTTGTCGGATATTTTCCAGAGGCTAGCTAGGACTGATCTCGCGCCTGCTTTGGTGACAGCGGTCGCCAAGCTACCGAGTTCGCTCCCATCATCAGTTTCATGGGCAAATCCAGTGGAACATGCTGATAAGGTAAGCAGGTCAACATGTTTGAATGAAAATCGCAGATGTTGCGTTACAATTTCGTCTACGTAAAGCTTGTCACCATTTCCCAGTAGGAGAAATGAGTCCATTTTGGTTCTGGCGGCCTCGAAGTGAGACGACAGGTGCACGATTGCCTTGGAGTTGTGATTGTCACGGCCAAAGAGCAATGCGGCTGTAAATGCGTTGCGATTGAAGGCCTTATCGAGTTTCACCGTACCGGGAAACAAGCCAGACCGGGTTTCGTCTCCAACCAACCCAGCCAGTTCAACCTTTACTCCCGGAAGTGCCTCGAAATCGGCAACTCGATGAGTGGTACCAAGTGCAGCCATCGGCAGGTTAGACAACTTGGGATCTCCCAATTCGAATCCTGCGTCCGATAGTGATGCAAGAGCGTATTTCTGAGCCAAGTATTCTGTTTCCGTGTGCAACGCTGCGAAAGGTATGTAGTTCAATCTCCTGTCAAGTGATATCAATAGTAGTTCTGGTCTTGCCGTATTGATATCACGTTCAATAGGGCCAAGAAGGAGGCGATACATTCTTTTAGCTCGAACAAGTGGACTTTCAGCCTTATTTCGTAAGACATCAATGAATTCCCTTATCTCGCGATTGAGCAAGGCTTCAGTGAAATCTTCACCCCCCCATTTTTTCCAGGTGTGTGACGTCCAGCCATCTTTAGTAGTTACGAGAACGTGCATGCGATCTGGTAGAACCAAATAGCGCAAAACGACAATCCGGTCTTTGGATGCCGCAAGTGAATTTTGGATCTGGGTCGCCTCTGCTAAGAAGATGCCCTTAATGCCTCGATTCAGCGAAGCAACGGCAGCCTTCGCCTCTTCCAGCGACTGATCGTAGTTCGCCTGGGCAATTTTCAGTTCGTTTTCAATCTGGAAGAGCTCATCTCGCTCCTGCGACGACAATTTGTCACCTGATTCTTTGGCAACAAGTGCGCTCGCACGCGCCCATAGCAGCGTTACAGGAGGGCGCAAATTTGCTATCGCTTCCCGAACATCGCGTTCTTGAATTGCCGTGGGCACCTGGTCGAAGCTGCGTCCGGCATACGCGGGGTCGTGGTTCATGTACCTGTCGACCTCCCCACCCTTTATCAAATGCCTAACGTATTCACCTTCCGCGAGTCTTTCCTTCTCGATCAGCATGCTGGCGAGCTTTCGATACGGCTCCGATATCGCGTCGTCAAAGCAGGCACGGAGCTGTTCGGGCAGTTCTCTGATCTTAGAGCGTTGTGCCTGCAGGGTGTTAACCGCCTCCTTCGCTAGAGCAATAGCTGCATCGCTGTAACCGAGACGCCTAACCACCTCACTTGATTTTGACAAATGACAGGCCCTCGTAAGCGAAGCAGAAAAGTTCCCAACCGTTCCCTCGGAAACCGTGTCAAGCTGCAATTCAACCGAGAGTGCGGTCATCTCCTGTAGCAGAGAGTTGGGGAAGTCTCCCTCTAACGCCAGCGCTTCCGAAAGCTCGCGTGCTGCGAGCGCCAATCCTTTGCTGATAGCTCCCCTCGAAAGCTGGGTTTGAAAGCTTTTTTGGAGCTTCCCAAGGTCGAGCCGATCTGGGGTGCTATCCGCCATAACGACATCACCATCGATCATGCTCTTAAGCGCCAAAGACGTTTCGTCTCCACGAGAAGCAAGAAACTGTACGAGGTCTAAAAGGGACTTAGGTATTTCTGTTCCATTGTCTAAATGCAACGAAACGGTTCTCCGAAGGATATCCCTCCGGTTTCCTGCCCTACCAAACTCAAAGCTTAATTGAGCCCCCTTTAAGAGGTTGTTTTCCCGCCGGGTGCCTTCGGTGATAGCATTCTCGAATGCGCCAATCGACGTAAGGATGTCGACTACATAGCCAGCATTTTGCTCATAGAAGATAGAATCTTGGAGACTCTGCGGTGCAGGGATCGGCCGTTGCAGCGTTCTTAGTCCAATAGGGATCAGGCTTGGGTCAATTACACCGCTGGCAAAGTGGTAGGCTACTTCGTCACAAGCCCCACTACTTTCATCGCAAACCTCCAGTAGGAGAGCACGCATAGAAAAAAGCAGCTCTTTCGGGTTCGATCCGTAGCGTTCCGACCAATACTTAAACAAAAGAAAGGACTCCATTATGTCGTGCTCGTTGTTTATCAGCATATCGACATCAAACTTGTCGCCCAGGTTTGCTTTAAGCAGGTCGAGGTGTTCAAAGGGGCTTATTTGGAGGTCAGGAAAGGCAATAAGTAAACGCGCGAGCGAAAGCCTGCCCTGTCGGTCGCCTTTTCGCGCTGCCAGTCTATACCAACTCGACGCCTCAGCTGGATCAACAATACTTTCACATGATGTGCAAACATATGCATCTCCTATCGCGCGCCCAACTTGAGGGTGAGCATCTGCGAGTGATCGAAGCATAGATATGCCATCGGGGCCGTGTAGTAAATCATTACCGGCAATAAAGCGGTTTACCAGTTGTGTCGTTTCTGGAGAGTACTCCCCCATGTAGGAGGCATTGCTTTTGGAAGCAATATTTATGGCTGAAGAATACCACTTAAGCGCGTCGACTTTTGTAGCTGCATCCATTTGACTGAAGTCAGCAGCCAACACTGCTGCAAAGGGGTCGCCATTCCGAGCGGCTTTGGTGGCTGAATCGAGAGCGCGATCTATATCCACTGGTGTCCCCAATCCGTAGAAGTAGAGCAAGGACAGACGGGTAGATGCGAAGTTGTTTCCAGACTGGGCGGCTTTCTCCAGTAGAATAACTGCAAGTTCAGCATTTTTTCCGTCGTGTCCCGCTCCTTCGAGGAGCCTCTCAGCAATCGCATTTATGAGAAGAGGCTCTGCTTCTAACAAGACGACGTCCCGGGCCTCCTTATGTAAACTGACAAGTTGTGATATACGCGTCAGTTCGGCTGCCATATGAGTAGGGATGAGCTGATCCCTCTCCACGAGGAAAGGGCCGACCCGAGTCACTTCGATGTTTCCCTCGCTTGGCCCAACCTTCTCCTTCCAGTCCGCCATGAACAAACGCACTGCCTCGACCGCGCTTGATACGCTCTCAAGGCCGTCAATATAGAGCTGATATCGCCCAACGCCGGCCAGACCAGCCAATCGCCTCCACTTGGCAGCCTCGCGTTCTGAGGGCGCTGTTCCAAGTCCATGAGCGTAGATTTCTGCCAGGGCTCCGCTGACGTATTTGGTAAAATCTCCGCTGATTTCAGAACGAACTATGGCCTTAAGGATGTCGATCGTCTCAGCGAAATCTTGTCCTTCTTCTACGCAGCATGAATTATAAATCCAGTCCCGCATATTTTTTCTGAAGAGAGCGGATCGGGCAACCGTCTTATTTGACGAGGCTATAATCCCGAAGATTTCGTTATTGAGCACTTTTTCCGGGAGGTATTCTCCTCCCAAATGCATGAAGAACAACCTGCCGGCTAGTTCAGATCCATTCTTGGATCGTGCCAATTTTCGAAGGGCGTCGACATCATCAGGGGGCCTTTCGATACTGACGATCAATTCGAGCGGGGAGAGATATTGACCGCGGTTGTGTGATGTTGCGGCGTCACATGCACCAGACGCTACCCTTGCTTGCCCAACTTCCACGACCTCTCGAAACGGAGGCGGCGATGTTGGACTTGAGCGACCAAGTTCCGTCGTGAGTCTGGACCACGCATATGCATCTCCCAACCGGTACGAGTTCGGCAGTGTGTCTCTGAAACTCATATCGTTGGGATAGCAACCATGAACAAAAGCAATCGCCTGGGCCCAATATTGCGCAACCAGCTGCCCTGTTGGCGCGCAATTTACGAGATCACGCCGCTCTTTTAACTTTTCAGCTACACTCGGCGGTAGCCTGACGCTTGAGGGAGGCGGGCTCAGCTTCAATTTTGGCGGTGCGGCAGGTCTTGTTGGGTAGCATCGGATATCTCGCTCGCCTTCTTGCTCGTAGGCCATTTGAGTGAGAGAAGGCTTTAGCGTGGCCTGCCAGGCCCAGCATGGAACGCTCACCAATCCCCCATTCACGTCAATCAACTCTTCTAACGAAGAGGGATTTTCCTCGAGTATCAACTGAGTAGCATCACGTGCGACTTTCGCAACTGCGCTTGCACGCGGTTCAAGCCCGATCTCGTACTGTGTCAGGATATCTTCAAATGCTTTGCCTCCCACAGCTCTTTTGGTAAGCTGCTCCAAGGATACACTTGACCAGATTGAAAGAACCTGCAGGTCTAACGCAAGATCCTCTCTCACCTTGACAGAGCCAATACATTCCAACTTTCGGAGAAGCTCTCGATAGGATTCTGATACCGTGGAAGCTGAACTGCCGTATCCAGAGGAAGACAATGTAACGATCGATATGCACAGGATGCGCAACAGGTGGCTCAGCTGTCCAATCACGGCATGCCCTCCTATTATGCATGAAGGCTGTTATCTGTTCTAAATGAGTGGAACTGCAACTCAGAGCCGTCGAATGGGATTCGCTTGACGTTTATCTCTCCGGTGTTCACTCGCTCGTAGGCTCCTTCCGCCTTAACGCGCAGAGGCATCTGATTTCCTCCCAAAACAAACACGTGAGTTTGCGTGTGCTTCACATAAAACCCCACGTGACCTCTGGAGGGCACGGATCGGTGTTTGAACACAACCAAATCGCCGAAAAATGGGGTATCAGTCTTCTGACCCCAGCTGCGGAAAGTCGCGGATGCGGCGCTTTTGGTCGTACTTAGAAATTCGCTCGCCCGCGCCTTATTCTTCCGCCCTCTCTCAATGCACCAGTTTACGAAAGCGGCACACCACGGCGTCTGATCGCCACTTGGTTTCCGGAGTGTCGTTGCGTCAAAGAATTGGACTATAACTGGATTCGCACGGACAGGCCATTCTTCACAGAACATCCAAGCATCATCCAGTATCTCTCCATCAAAGTCTGAAATCAATCCTTCCCTAATCGCGAGGAAATATTCTGCAACCTCAACAGGCCTGCAATCTAATGCGCAGCTACCTATGATTTTCCTAGCGCTTGCTATCTCGGCAGAATTGGGTGCGCCTCGCCCGCGATTGGTCTCAAACTCATCTAGGGTTGGAATTGTTTCAGCAGGGTTCCACATAAATGGTTCAGCGACGCCCATCTCATTCGGCGTAGCACGTGCTCGGGCACAAACGGCTAATAATGCGGCAGATCCGACTAAAACCGAACGACGTCGCATTGAACTACTCCTTAGCTCACAATAATTTATGCGCACAAGCTATACTACATCGCAGGCAATGCCTTGGCGAGGGGTGTGCGAGCAGCGGCGAGTTGTTGCGATTATCACCAGTCGGGCGTTGGAGCTGAATAGTGCCGATCTGATCCGCCAACCCCTCACCACCAGCCGACCCAGCGGTGGCAGCTCCGGAGCCTCATCGGTGGAGAGCCGCCTCGCCAATCGCAAGGCCTGATGCAGGCCACGTGCCATCTCGATCCCGAATTCGGCCAGGAGACCGCGCAGCATGTTCACAAGCTGCGTACGCTGCCTCACTAGTAGATCTCGCGTCCGATGCAGCGCCAGCGCCGCCTGCTGCTCGGCCGACTTCACCGGCACGAAGCGCATGGTCGGCCGCGTCACCGCTCGCTGATTGCCTCAGGATCCCCCCATCCGTCTTGCCCCGCTTCACATAGGCTGGCGGCATTAGGCGCACCTCAGCTTTGTCATCTCGCGTGCCCAATGATGCGAGGCGCCGCGGGCCTCCATGCTGACGAGGCAAGAGGGAAGCTTGGCAAAGAACGGCAGGACTTGCGCCCGCCGCAACGCCTTGCGGACGACAACGTATCCTTCAGCATCGACGGCGTGGACCTGAAAGAGGCTCTTGGCCAGATCGAGGCCGATGGTGGTGATTTGCATAACGGATGGCTCCTCTTTCGTGCGGTCGCTGCGACAGCACCACTTCAAAGCATCAAAATGCCTTCAACGGGAGCGGGAGCCATCCACCCCATCTGCTTTCCGGAAGCGGCAAATCTGATCTCCACGACCTATATTGAGGAGCCGCACCGGGCGCGGCCGTCGTACTCGAAAAGGGGACAATGATGGCGATCCTGTGGTCCGGAGATGGCGCGCTGTACTCGTTCCCGCCGACCGATTCAAATGGCAAGGTTCCACCTCAGCCTGCTGTTGAGTTTTGACCTTGGTGTTGCCTAACCTCGCTAAAGCACACCATCTCATCTTCAGAAGCGACGACGACTATAACGTGAGCCACCGTCCGAAAAAATTTGACAGCTGCACTGTTGTACGAGACAATTCCAGCAAGTCTTCCGACGGGGTCGGCGACCCTTCCCATCAATTCCAACTTAAAGGTGTACCATGTCGTACTCGTATGTCCCGTCGACTCCGAATACTGCCGATCCGTTGGCGAAATTTCGTTGTTCGCTTGATCCAAACAAAATTAATGCCCTCTCATCTAGCGAAAGGGACGCTGTCCATCAGTATGATTTGATGATCGCAAAATGGCGTGCTGAACTCAGCGACATTGAGGACGCGATCGCGATCTCTCCAGAAGGCCCGATCAAGTTCGGACTCGTCCGTCAAGCGAATGAACTTCGACGAGTGGTCGGAGCTCTGTTTCCGTTTGTTCAGCCCTATCAACACTGAGATTCCATCCCCAACTGCGCCTCCTGCTGGCTTGCCGGAAGCCTCTCGGGAAACTTATGTTCCAACCGATGCAGAAAGTTCGTTCCGCCTGGGAATTTTTATTAATGTTTTCGGGCAAAACAATGCAGAACTCAAGTTCCACCTACATCAGAAACTTATGAAAAAGCTGTGGTTCGGGATGAACTTCGAGCAGCGTGACTTTGATCTCCGGCTTGCACCGGCTGCAATCGAACTCCAGCTTTAGCGGACCGAACCCGCCGCCATACACCATCGTCAGGTCGGCCGAACGGCAATAGCGGACATTGCCGCAACTGCATTCCGCCTTGATGAGCATATTGTGCCGGGCCTTTCCCAGCGTGTCGATCGGATCGTGCGCCATAAGGTGGAGGCCGGCGCTCCCTCCGGCAAACCTTGGGGAACCTGGCCGGTCCGAGCACGTTGTGTCCGGTCAGCCCGGGTTACTCATGCAACAACTCCTCCAAGAATTCGGCCATCCGACATACGTCCCGTTTCCGGTTATTGCGGCCAGGCTTCTACTGGCGTCGATCTTCGGTGCTGCGATCGGTTTCGAACGCGAATGGCGAAATCGGCCTGCTGGCCTTCGCACCCATATCCTGATCTGCGTGGCAGCGGCTACTTTCGGTATTCTGACGATTGAAATCGTTCACGCGCCGATGTTTCTGCAGGAATCGGTGAAGGTGGATCCGATTCGTGTTGTCGAAGCGGTTACCGCTGGCGTCGCGTTCCTTGCCGCCGGATCGATTTTGTTTTCGAGAGGCGAGATCCACGGGCTGACGACCGGTGCAGGCATGTGGCTGTCCGGCGCAATTGGCGTGGCGTGCGGGCTCGGTCTGTGGCAGGTGGCGGCCCTCGGCACGCTTTTGGTGCTTGTCGTGGCAGGCCTTCTTTATAGTTTGGCAGCCAAGTCCGGGATTGGCGAGAGCACCGAACAAGGAAAGCCCATGTCGGAAGAAGATAAGTCCAAGCGGCGCAAAGGCTGAGGGCAACGCCCCGCGTGCAAAGGACGAACCGCGGCGTGCGTGACGGATCCCAAGCTGGCCCCTGGCGCGTCATATCCCTCGCTGCCTGGAGAAATTTGACCCCGGAGGTGGTTCGATTCCACCTCAGGGCACCATTTTCCAACACAGCCGGCCTCGCCCGACGAAACATCTTTGCTCGCTTTGGGCCGATGACGGATTTGATTTGCTTGGTGATCCCCTATCCTTAGGGCAAACTACCTCTGGGCTCTAGGAGGAGAAATGAGAGCACGCGCAGCAACGGTTGGAGATCTGGAAGCTCTTTTCCGTGATCTGTCCAAGCGGATATCGGACGAGTACGCCGCGGCCGGCAAGGACAGCAAGATCGCGTACGACAATCTGATGATGAATTTGAAAGAGGGCCGTGCTCATGCGCTTGTCCAGGGTGAAAAGACCGTGGCGATCATCGCGTGGCACGAGCATAGCGACGCCGCCGATACGCTATTCGCCGCACAGGAGGATTTCTTCAGCGCCGCAACGGTTCGCTTCTGTAAGCGGCACATTCGCCATATCCAGGCGCTCGCCGGTAACCTCCCCATTCACTCGCGCAGCTGGCTCCAGAGACCGGATGTCGCAAAATGGTTTCGAATAATCGGCTATGTCGAGCGAGGCCAGGAGAATGGCGCCAACCTGTTCGAACTACCGCCGGCTCGCGCCGAATAACAAACGCTACCTTGGAGATCCGGTGGCGACGCGCTCACAGCGGCGCGCGGATGGTTGAATCCAACTGAAGTGTGATTTTGCAATTCGCAGCTGTTGCCTTAGCCGAAAAGGCCCGCCGCTCCATTTGCGAAGCGGCGAGGCCCCATACTCGGGGACGATGCCGGGGTGTTACCCGGCATTGCCTACGGTGCAATTCAGGTGCCAGACATGTTGACCCATAATGGGTCACCGCATCCGGGAAGCGCGAACGACCTTCCGCGATCACACCACTGCCATCGCTTGCCACGCCTGCTATATTCCCTTGCGGTGGACCTGATTTCCGCCTGGCCGGCGCCCATCAGGCAAACCTACCCCAACGCCCCCCCAAGTGGCGCCGGCCAATCTTCGCCACCGACATCTCCAGCAAGCCCTGCGAGGGCGAGACTTGCGCGCCACCGTCGCCAGGCCCGATAGTCACCTCGAGCGGACCTCATATCGGGCACACACGGATCTGCGATCGGAAGAGGCGCCCTCGGCGCCGCGTTGGCGCGCCCCGAGCACCTGCGTTCAGGGACGATGCACCGCGAATGCCGCCTGAACGGCACGGTTGACCGTGACCGGCAGGATGGACATGTGGTTTTCGCCGGCATGCAGTTCGAAACCGGCGCTCAGGCCAGGGATCGTGCCGAGACGTTCCGCCATCTGCCGCGCGAATTCGCCGGTGCGCGTCAGCTTCTTGTGCTCCAGGCGCTTTGCTTCATCCGCAGCACCGATCTGGAACGGCGCCAGCTTTTCCGTCTCGTATTCGCCGGCCGACAGGATCACCTGCGTCCTCAAGCCACCCGGCACGGCGGCTTCGAACGCCTGGAGAAAGCGGTCGATGAGGCGATCCTCCCAATAGATGGCCGGGCTGGCAGCAATCCAGGTCTGGAAGGCGAGAGGGCGAGTGAACAGGGCATAGAGCGCGAACAGCCCGCCAAAGGAGTGGCCGTATAGCGCCTGCCGGCCGCTGTCGATCCTGGTGCGGTTCGCCACCCACGGCTTCAATTCGTCCTCGATGAAGGCGAGGAACTCTTCCGCCCCGCCGGTCCTGACCTCCGGGCCACCGTCATGGAATGGCGGGTAGGTCTTGCCCGGCGGCGGACCGAGATCCCATGAGCGCCTGAGCGGGTCGTAGGCGCCTGCCACGGGATAGCCGATGGCGACGATCGCGCCGTCCTCGACATTGGTGCCGAGCGGGTAACCCGCCTGGGCGCGCATGGCGTCGACGGCGGTGCCGATCACGGCGTTGCCGTCGGTCATGTAGAGAACCGGCCAGCCGGTCTGCGGTTCTGGCTTTGCCGGCACGTGCAGGAATATCCGGTAGGGATCGCCGCCATGCGCGGGAGCCAGATCGTGGACTGTGGTGTCGGCGATCAATGCGGGTGTCGAAATCAGTCGTTCGGACATGGGTGCCTCTTGCATCGGGATCAGCGGCGGCGCAGCAACCACATCAGCATCGGGCCGCCGATCAGCGTGGCGACGAGCCCGGCCGGAACCTGGCGCGGGAAGATGACGGTGCGGCCGATCCAGTCGGCGGCGACCATGATCAAAGCCCCGACCAGCACCGCGCCGGCGGCTTGCGGCAGCGCACGGGCGAGCCCAAGGCGGCGGGTGAGATGCGGCGCCATCAGGCCGATGAAGGTCAGCGGGCCGACGATCAGCGTCGATGCGGCGGTGAGAGCAGCAACCATCAGCAGTACGAGAAGCCGGGTCTTGGGCACATCGACGCCAAGCGACTGGACGGCGGAGGACCCGAGCGGCAGCATCTCCAGCCAGCGCAGGAAAAGCGGCGCGAGCAGCAACAGGCAAAAAGCGATGGCGCCGGTCAGAAGCGCGGCACCGGCATCGACGCCATAGGTCGAGCCGGTAAGCCAGTTGAGGAGCTTCACGGCGCGCGGGTCGCCGGTGGCGGTCAGCACGAGGATCAGCGCATCGAACAGCGCCGTCAGGGCCACGCCGGCCAACAGCAGGCGCTCCGGCGCATAGGCGGCGCGTCGCCCCATCGCCAGCGTCACCAGCAGAGCGGCGAAGGCGCCGACGGTCGCCGCCGCGGTCTGGGCCGGGCGGCCTGCATCGGCGAGCGAAAACAGCGCCACCATCATGCCGAGCGCCGCACCGGCGCTGATGCCGAGCACCTCGGGACTGGCCATCGGATTGCCGGTCAGCCGCTGCATCATCAGCCCGGCAAGCGCCAGCATAGCGCCGGCTGCCAGCGCGGCGGACACGCGGGGCCAGCGCCACGACAACAAGGGCTGCAACTGGTCGCCGAAGGCGAACGTCCAACCGTCCGGCCCCGGTCCATAGAGCAAGGCCAGCCCAAGCAACAGAAGCAGGGACAGGCCAATCGTCGCCAGCACTAGGCCGGGCCGGCCTGTTCTGGGCAGGCGCTCCTCGGTGAGCGCCGGAATCTCCAGGCCAAGCGCCAGGCGTGGCAGCAGCCACAGCAGCAGCGGTGCGCCGAGAAGGGCTGTGATCGCGCCGGTCGGCAGCAGGTCGCCCTGCGCCCCGGTCGCCAATTGCACCGCCTGGTCGGCGGCCCACAGAAGCGCTGCACCTATGAGCGGCGCCATGACCAGCCGCTGGCTCAGCCGGCGCGCACCGCCGATGCGGGCAAGGGACGCCGCCGCCAGGCCGACGAAGCCGACCACGCCGACGGCAGCGACGACGAAAGCGATGAGTGCGACGGAAGCAGCCAGCCCAGCGAAACGATACACGCCAAGCGGAACGCCGAGGCTGCGCGCGCCTTCATCGTCGAGGCCAAGCAGGGTGAGCGGCCGCACCATGAGGCCGATCGCCAAAGCCGCAGCGCCGATGCGCGGCAACAGCCAAAGCGTCGTCGTCCAGTCTTGCTGGCCGAGCGAACCGGCGCCCCAGATAAACAGGCTGGTCAGCCATTCGTGCCGCAGCACGATGAGGGCTGCTCCAGCCGCGCCGGCATAGAGACTGACGACCAGCCCTGCCAGCACGACGGAAAGCGGCGACAGGCCCTTATGCCAGGACAGGGCAAAGACGGCCGATATGGCGACAAAAGCGCCGGCAAGCCCCACCCATTCGCGGCCATAGGCAAGCAGGGAGGGTGCCAGAAGCGTCGCCAAGGCTAGAGCCAGATAGGCGCCGGCCGAGACGCCGACGGTTTCCGGCGAGGCCAGCGGGTTGCGCAAGACCTGCTGCAGAACGGTTCCGGCTAGGCCAAGGGCGGCACCGCACAAAAGGCTGACCGCAAGCCTGGGCAGAAAGGCATAATGGACGAGAACCTGCCGCATGTCCTCGATATCGGGAGCGGTGAGCGTTTGCAGCCAAAGTGCCCAAGGCAGCTGCACGGTGAGATTGGAGATAGTTGCCGCAACCGCTGCCGCCGACAGCACCGCACAGAGCAGGATCGCGGCCACCGGCTGTTTGCCCAACATGCGGCGCGACCCTCTCCGGCCAGCCAGTCTGCCGTCTTCCGCCAAGGCTGCTGCGTCCTTAGCCACGGGCAGCTTCCCCAGTCATCGCCTTGGCCAGGACGCGGGCAAAACGGGTGGCGGACGGCAGCGCGCCGAACATCAGGACGGCGGGAAGACGCATGATCGAGCGGTTGCGCACGAAGGGCATCGCATTCCAGACCGGGCTTTCGGTCAGCGTGCCGCCGGCGCCCTCGGGCAAGGGTTCGAGATAGGCAAGGCGCGCGTCGCTCGACGTCGCCAGGCCGTCGATGCCGACGGTCGAAAACCCCCAATAATTGGTCTGGCCCGCCCAGGCATTGCGCAGTCCGATACGGTCGAACACCTCTTGAAACAGGCTTTTCCTGCCGTAGACGCGCACATTGCGCGGATCCAAGAAGCTGACGACATAGATCGGCCGCGCCGAAAGCGGCGCCAGTTCCCGGCGAACCTCTGAAAAATACGCATCCGTCGCCGCGATCAGCGCTTCACCTTCCCTTTCCTTGGCGACAAGCCTGGCCAGTTGGCGGGTTGCCTCGACGGCGCGCTGATAGGGCTGTCCCGCTTCGGTATAGAGCCCAATCGTCGTCACCGGCGCCACGCGTTCGAGCAGCGGCTTGATGCCGTCGAGATACGGCATGGACAGGATGATGTCCGGGGCAAGCTGCTGCAGCAGTTCGAGATTCGGTTCCAGCAATGTGCCGACATCGGCGATCTCCGGCGGCAGCGGCGGTTCGACCACCCAGCTCTCCCAGACATCGCGACCGGCAATGGCCACCGGATTAACGCCGAGCGTGAGCAAGGTCTCGGCCAGCCCGTCATCCAGGCAGACGATGCGCAGCGGTTTCGCCTCGACCGTCGAGGGCGCAACGCCGGCGAAGGGCAGCGCGAAAAGCCCGAGCGCCGCGCGCCGGGTCATTCGGTTGCGAGGGCGGATGGCCGTCTGGATGTGACGCTCAAGCACGGTCCCTGGTCTCTCCCTTCAAACGCGGTGTGGGCATTTCCGGAATTTGGCTGCCGGCGGTCGATACCGGTTGACTATGAAACATGACTTTAATAGTCAACATTGAAGATGACTAAAAGAGTCAACATTTATTGCGCCGGCCGAATCGATGCCGCGCGCTTCGCAGACAGTGAGGGATGATCGAGATGGGGTTGAGCGCATATCGTGCGGCAGGTCGGCGAAACGGTATTCCAAGCCAAGGCGCCCTGATCGCTGCGACATGCCTCTCGACCCTGCTCTGCACCCAGGCCTTCGCGCAGGAAAATACGGTCGAGCTCAACCCGATCAATATCGAGGGACAGACCGACAGCCCGATCGGCCCGGATGACGGCTATATCGCCAAGAACACCACCACCGGCTCGAAGACCGACACGCCGCTGAGGGAAATTCCGCAGTCGGTGTCGGTGGTGACCCGCAAGCAGCTCGACGACCGCCAGCCCGGGCAGCTTGAGGACGCGCTATCCTATCTTGCCGGCGTCACCACCTCGCCTTGGGGCGTCGACAACCGCTTCGACCAGTGCCTGATCCGCGGTTTCGACCTCTGCACCTCGGCGATCTACCGCGACGGGCTGCCACAGAAGGTGATCGACTTCTCCGGCTTCAAGATCGAGCCCTACGGGCTGGAGCGCGTCGAAGTGCTAAAGGGGCCGTCATCAGTCCTCTATGGCGAGAACGAAGCCGGCGGCATGGTCAACGCCATCAGCAAGCGGCCGACGGACACGCCGATCTATGACGGCTTCCTCAGCTATGGCAGCTTCGACACGGTCGAGGCCGGGCTCGACATCGGCGGGCCGGTCGACGACGCCGGCGTGTGGTCCTACCGGCTGACCGGGCTGGTGCGCAACGGCGCGATCGAAACCGACTATTCGCGCAACGACCGCATCTTCGTCGCACCGGCGCTGACATGGCAGCCGGACGCGCAGACCTCGCTCACCATCCTCGCCAACTACCAGTGGGACAGGCTGGCGCCCGGTCAGTTCCTTCCCGTGGGCTACGGCCTGCCGCGCAGCTTCTTCACCGGCTCGCCTGACTTCGACCGCTTCGACGCCAACCACGGCTCGATCGGCTACCAGTTCAGTCACGAGTTCGACGACCATTGGACGGTGCGGCAGAACCTGCGCTACTCCCAGCAGGATACCGACTACCGGCAACTCTATTTTGGAGACTGGCTCGGCGGCCCGGCGATGATCGACGACCACACGATGGCGCGCACCCTGTTCACGGTGGACGAGACGGCACGGCTGTTCAGCGTCGACAACCAGGCCGAATACAAGGCTGACTTCGGGCTGGTCGAAAACAAGCTGCTGTTCGGTCTCGATTACAACAGGCAGTCCGTCGATGGTATAAACCACTATGGGCAAGGGCCAGTCCTCGACATCCTGAACCCGGATTACTCGATCCCGATCACGCCACCCCCCGGCATCCTTGTGGATCGCGTGGAGACGATCGGACAGGTCGGCCTCTATGCGCAGAACCAGTCCAGGATCGCCGACCACTGGGTGCTGACTTTCGGCGGCCGACAGGCCTGGATCGACCACACCAATGAGGACCGCAGCGGCAACGGGGGCAGCTACGACCAGAACGACCATGCCTTCACCGGCAATGCCGGCGTCGGTTATCTTTTCGACAATGGCCTGACGCCCTATGCCAGTTATGCCGAATCCTTCACCACCAATATCGGCCAGTCCCAGTCCGGAGACGCGTTCCAGCCTTCGTTGGGAAAGCAATACGAAGTCGGCGTGAAGTACGAACCGAGCTTCTTCCCCGGTTTCATCACTGCTTCGCTGTTCGACCTGCGCAAGACCAATGTCGTGACCTCCATCGGTCAGTTTCAAGTTCAAACCGGAGAAGTCCGGCATCGCGGCCTCGAGATCGAGGCCAATGCCGACCTCGCGTCCGGCCTGAGCATGACTGCGGCCTACACCTATCTCGACGCCGAGATAACCAAGGATGCCCCCGCCGTCGTCGGCAACCGCCCGTCGCTGGTGCCTGAACATCAGGCGTCGCTGTGGGCCAATTACGAGGTCGGCAACGGTATGCTTGAGGGCTTGAGCGTCGGCGCCGGCGTGCGTTACATCGGCGCAAGCTTCGGCGACAACGCGAACGCAACCAACGTGCCCGGCCACACGCTGGTCGATGCGGCACTGCGCTACCAGAAGAACGGCTGGCAGGCCGCGATCAATGTCTCCAACCTGTTCGACAAGACCTACTACTCGACTTGCTATAGGGCCGGCAGCAATGAAGACCTCAGCTGCATCTATGGCGAAGGCCGCGTCATCAAGGGCAGCCTCAGCATGAGGTTCTAGGGGCAGCGGCGGCGGCCTCCAGCATCATTTTTCCTCCATGAACGCATTGCATGCTGAAACGGCTCCGACCTGCGATTCCAGCCGGGCAGATCGCCTGGAACGGCAGGACGACCCGACATAAATCCAAAAAACCGGTAGCAAGCCGCCGCCAGAAAGTGTTGAAGACCGTGCCGATCGTATTCCACGCGGCGCGATCCAGTTGCGCTCGGCAAGGCTTGATGATTTGTTGCCGCTTCAAGGAGAATGAATGATGCGCGAGCCTGTCGGTCAAGACGAATATGGGTCGGCCAACCCCTTCGACCCGGACGACCTGTCGACGTTGAACGCAATGGGTCCGGGTGTGGCCAGCAACGATTTCGAGAAATACGCGGTCGCCGTGATCATCGTGTTCGGCGCCCTTATCATCGGTGGGCTGATGGCCGCATCCCTGGCCTTGGGGCACCGCAACGGCTTCCTGTACGCGCTTGGCGGCGCCACCGCGGCGTGGATATCCGGAAATGCGCTTCTGCTCGATCGGCCGCGTATCTATGCCTTGTTCGTCGGCGTGGCGGCGGTGATGCTGATTGCGTCCACCGTCACCTTGGTCATCTGACGGGTCTGCCGATATTCAGGTGATGCCGGCCTGACCTGAATCTCAACAGACCCCGGGGCGCACGAAACCTAATATCCGATTGCCTCGCCGGATGCGGCGCGGCTATCGATAGCGCCATTGTAGCGGGCGCCGCCGCCCTTTTCGATCTCGGCTAGGCTCTTGCCGCCGACCAGGATGCCGGCCGCCTGGCCCCAGGTCGCCTCGGTGACATCGAGGCGGTAGCCCATGCCGGCAAGCATTTTTTCGGTGTCCGGCGACAGGCCAAACGGCTCGATGTAGACCGTGTCGGGCAGCCACTGGTGGTGGATGCGCGGCGCGTCGATCGCCTCCTGGATGTTCATGCCATGATCGACGACATTGACGATCGCTTCTAGCGTGATGGTGATGATGCGCGAGCCGCCGGGGCTGCCGATGACCATGAACGGCTTGCCGTCTTTGGCGACGATGGTCGGGCTCATCGACGACAACGGCGTCTTTCTCGGCTCGATCGCATTCGCCTCACCCTGGACGAGGCCGTAGAGGTTGGGCACGCCCGGTTTCTGGGTAAAGTCGTCCATCTCGTTGTTGAGCAGGATGCCGGTGCCGTCGGCGACAACGGCGGCGCCGAACGAGCCGTTCAGCGTATAGGTCACCGCGACGGCGTTGCCGTCATTGTCGACGATCGAATAATGCGTCGTTTCCTGGCTCTCGCCAAAACCCTCCGGCATCAATTCCTGCGACACGCCAGCCCGGAACGGATCGATCTTTTCGCGGATTTCTTTCGCATAGTTCTTGTCGAGCAGCTTTTCGACCGGATTGTCGACGAAGTCGGGGTCGCCGAGCGCCGAGTTGCGATCGACATAGGCATAGCGCATCGCCTCGACCATGACTTTGACGGTTTCGGCGGAACCGGCGCCGAGATAGGACAGCGGGTAACCTTCCAGCACGTTGAGGATCTCGCAGATGATGACGCCGCCCGAGCTCGGCGGCGGCGAGGAGGTGATCTCGTAGCCACGGTAGTTGCAGGTCACCGGCTCGAGCTCGCGGACCGCGTAGGTTTCGAAATCCGCCTTGGCCAGAATGCCGCCCTTCTCCGCGCTCGCCCTAACGATGCCGTCGGCGATCGGTCCTTTGTAGAAGGCATCGCGACCTTGCTCCGAAATGGCTGAAAGCGACGCGGCGAGGTCGGCCTGAACAAGGCGCTCGCCGATGGCATACGGCTTGCCGTCCGGCTTCAGGAAGATGGCAGCGGCCGCTGGGTCCTTGGCCAGCCGCTCGGCGCCGCCTTCGAGCGAGGCGACATCGCCCTGCTCTAGCACGAAGCCGTCCTTGGCATAGCCGATCGCCGGCGCCATCAGGTCCTGCCGCGTCAGCGTGCCGTACTTCTCCCGTGCCATCTCGAAGCCGGCCACCGAGCCCGGCACGCCGACCGCGAGATAGCCGTTAAGGCTGGCGCCCTTCACCGGCTTGCCATCCTTGTCGAGATACATGGTCTTCGTCGAGGCGAGCGGCGCACGCTCGCGGAAATCGAGGAACGTCGAGCGGCCGTCCTTGAAGCGGACGGTCATGAAGCCGCCGCCGCCGATATTGCCGGCGTTCGGGTAGACCACGGCCAGTGCGTAGCCGACGGCGACCGCCGCATCGACGGCGTTGCCGCCTTTCTTCAGCACCTCGACGCCGACTTCCGACGCAAGATGCTGGGCGGTCACCACCATGCCATGCTCGCCCTTCGCCGGCTGTGGCGAGGCGGCGAATGCGGCCACCAGCGGCGCAAAGGTCAAGGTGAGGGAAAGACTGACGGCGATCAACGTTCGGCGGGTGTGGTGCATGGCCGTTCTCCGAGGGGCGTTGGATGTGCCTAGAAGACCCTGTCGGAGGGGTTGAGTCTACTGCCAATGGTAGAAAGATTCCGGAGGCCTTCGCGCGCTTTGCCGGTCCGCTTCGTAAAGCGCCGTTGCGCTCTTCGGCTGATGTTACCGCATGGATCCTAGAGCGGTTCACGGCTTGATGGAATCGAAGGGGATTCCAGATTTGTGGGTTTTGTGATTCAAGATGCTGGCTGGAGTGGAGGCCAGCATCTGATGACTCGACCCCTTTCCAATGATCTTCGCGAGCGGGTGGTGGCGGCGGTTTTGAGTGGTGAAAGCCGCCGGTCTGCCGCCAAACGGTTCGGCATTTCGGCTTCGGCGGCGGTGAAGCTGTTGCAGCGCCATGAGGCAACCGGCTCGGTGGCACCGGGCAAGATGGGCGGACATCGCAAGAGGGTGCTGGAGCCGCACCGTGCCTTCATCGAGGCGCGTATGCGCGAGACGCCGCATCTGACGCTGCACGGTCTGAAGGATGAGTTGGCCGGGCGCGGAGTCAAGGTCTCGCACAATGCGGTGTGGCTGTTCCTGCGCCGCGAGGGCCTGAGCTTCAAAAAAAACGCTGTTCGCCCTTGAGCAGGCGCGTGCTGATATCGCCCGCAGGCGCCAACGATGGCGATCCTGGCAGGCCAACCTCGATCCGCAGTGCCTGGTCTTCATCGATGAGACCTGGATCAAGACCAACATGGCTCCGCTGCGAGGTTGGGGCCGAAGGGCAAACGGCTGCGCGGCCTGGCTCCGCACGGCCACTGGCGCACATTGACCTTCCTCGGCGCGCTGCGCTGCGATCGGCTCGCGGCACCTTGTGTCTTCGACGGCCCGATCAACGGTCAATGCTTCCGCGCCTATGTCGAGCAGCAGCTCATCGCCGTGCTAAAGCCCGGCGACATCGTCGTCATGGATAATCTGGGAAGTCATAAGTCGGCGGCCATCAGGCAGATGATCAAGGCTGCCGGCGCCAGGCTTTGGTATCTGCCGCCCTACTCTCCGGACCTCAACCCGATCGAGCAGGCCTTCGCCAAGATCAAACACTGGATGCGTCAGGCTCAGAAACGCACCATCGAGGACACTTGGCGACACATCGGCCATCTCGTCGCAACGATCGAACCCGGCGAATGCAAGAACTACTTCGCAAACGCCGGGTACGCTTCCGTCAAAACGTGAAAGACTCTAGGGTCTCCGCGACGTCGCTTCGCTCCTGCTCCGCCCTAGGGTCCACGCCGTAACATCTCAGTGTCGCAGCGTTGATGGCAAGCCCCATGCTTCACGCTTCAGCCGTTTTGTTCTTGCTTTGTGCCGACAGTTATGCTACAAATTCAATTACGGTGCTGATTTGCGCCGCGACCCGCATTAGGCGGGTTTTCGTTTTCAGACCGACCCCGAATATCAAACAATCCCACCGCTGCCACCCGCAACCGCCGGCCGTTCCGCCGCGACCTTGGCCCGGTAGCCGGCCGCCCGGTAGGCGGCAACCGGATCGATGGCGCCGCCCGTGTTCAGCCGCGCCATGGCGAGGATCGGCTCGACATCGGTGCGATAGGCGGCTTTCAGCGTCTGCGTCGCCATCAGCGCGTCGTTAGCGTCCTGATAGCCTTCCAGTGCCTTGCGATCGACCAGCAGCGCTTGCGCATAGGCGCGCTGCACCTCGATCGCCGACAGCATCAGGCTTTCGATCGGATCGGTGACATTGTGGCTCTGGTCGAGCATGTGGGCCGGATCAAAACCTTCGGCACCGGAAAGCTCCGCATCGACCAGCTCGTTGAAGACGAGGAACAGCCGATAAGGATCGATCGAGCCGGCGTCGAGATCGTCGTCGCCATATTTCGAATCGTTGAAATGGAAGCCGCCGAGTTTCTTGAACTGGATCAGCCGCGACACGATCATCTCAATGTTGACGTTGGGCGCATGGTGGCCGAGGTCGACCAGGCAGAAGGCCTTGTCGCCGAGCTCTTTGGCGATGATGTAGTTGGTGCCCCAATCCTGCACGACGGTGGAATAGAAAGCCGGCTCGTACATCTTGTGCTCGGTGAACAGCTTCCAGTCGTCCGGCAGTCCAGCGTAGATCTCCTTCATAGCGTCGAGATAGCGTTCGAACGCCTTGGCGAAATTGACCTGGCCGGGGAAATTCGAGCCGTCGCCGATCCATACCGTCAGTGCCTTGGAGCCCAGCGTCTTGCCGATCTCGATGCATTCGAGATTGTGCTCGACCGCCTGCCGGCGCGTTGCGGCATCGGCATTCGACAGCGAGCCGAATTTGTAGGAAAGCTCCTGGTCTCGGGCGTCGGAAAACGTGTTCGAATTCATCGCGTCGAAGCCGAGGCCGAAGCGGGAGGCCGCCTGTTTCAGCCGGTTCGGATCGGCCTTATCCCACGGAATGTGCAGCGAGACGGTCGGCGTCGCCTGCGTCAACTGCCGGATGACGGCGCAATCCTCGATCTTGTCGAAAATGTCGCGCGGCTCGCCGGCGCCGGGAAAGCGGGCAAAGCGAGTGCCGCCGGTGCCGACGCCCCAGGACGGGATCGCCACGGCGAATTTTTCGACCTTGTCTCTGATAGAGTCGATGGCGATGCCGCGGCGGTCGAGGCGCTCGCCGAGCGAGCCATAATCGCGCTTGAGGTCGGCTTCGCGCGCGGCATTGTCCTTGTCGACGATATCGGCGGAGATGATGGTTTCGGACACTGCGTTTCCTCCCAAATGCGTTCGGTTGGCGCTGCCCCTCATCCGCCTGCCGGCACCTTCTCCCCGTATGGAGACGGGGAGAAGGTGAAGCTCCGCCGCTGGCGACCCCTCCCCGTTCTTCACGGGGAGAGGGTAAGGGTGAGGGGCAGCGCCGCCTTCAAACTATTAGCGCGTAAAGCTCTGCGCGTTGCCCGCGTCGACATTGACGATGTTGCCGGTCGACTTGGCCGACATGTCGGAGGCGAAGAAATAGATCGCCTCGGCGATGTCTTCGGGGAACACCGAACGCTTCAGCATCGAGCGCGAGCGATAATGCTCCTCGAGATCGTCGGTCGACATCTTGTAGGCGGCGGCGCGCTGTTCCTTCCACTCGCCGGTCCAGATCTTCGAGCCGCGCAGCACCGCGTCCGGGTTGACGACATTGACCCTGATCTGCGCTTCCGCGCCCTCCAGCGCCAGGCAACGCGCCAGATGGATCTCGGCGGCCTTGGCCGTGCAATAGGCAGCGGCATTGGGCGAGGCTGCAAGGCCGTTCTTGGAGGCGACGAAGACGACGTTGCCGCCGATCTTCTGCGCGCGGAGCAACCGGAATGCTTCCCGCGAAACGAGGAAATAGCCGGTCGACAAGATGTCCATGTTCTTGTTCCACAGCGCCAGCGTCGTCTCCTCGATCGGCGCAGAGGTTGCCAGGCCGGCATTCGACACCAGAATATCGATGCCGCCGAACTCGACCGCGGTCTCAGCGAAGCCGGAGATCACCTGGTCTTCAGCGGTGACATTGATGACCAGCGGCCGCACGAAATCCTTGCCATAAGCTTGGGCCAACTCACCATTGGCGCTGGCAAGGGCGGCTTCGTCGATATCGGCCAGCACGACGCAGGCGCCTTCGCGCAGCAGCCGGTTGGCCGTCGCCCGGCCGATGCCGCCGGCGCCACCGGTGACCAGCGCGATCTGGCCGGCCAAGGCTTTCGGCTTCGGCAGACGCTGCAGCTTTGCCTCTTCGAGCAGCCAATATTCGATGTCGAAAGCCTCCTGGTCGGGCAGGCCGACATAGGCCGACACCGTCGAGGCGCCGCGCATGACATTGATGGCGTTGACGTAGAACTCGCCCGATATGCGCGCCGTCGCCTTGTCGCCGGCGAAGGTGAACATGCCGACGCCGGGCATCAGATAGACCACCGCATTCGGATCGCGCACGGGTGGCGAATCCGCATGCTTGCACCTGTCATAGTAAGCCTGATAGCCAACCCGATACTCCGCCACGTCGTCGTGGAGACGGGCGATGACGGCATCGACATCGGGGTTCTTGGGATCGAACTCGATGACCAGCGGCCGGATCTTGGTGCGCAGGAAATGGTCGGGGCAGGATGTGCCGAGGGCCGCCAGTGGGCGCAAATCCTTCGAATTGACGAATTCGAGCACGGCAGGCGAATCGTCAAAATGGCCAAGCTTATGGCTCTTCTCCGAGATCAGGCCGCGGATCCGCGGCATCAGCTTTGCCGCCACGGCGCGACGCGCCGGCGCGTCGAGCGATTTGACCACTTCGCCACCGAAGATCGGCTTGCCTTCAGACTTGCGCTCGAACCAGTCGATCGCCTGGTTGATCACCGAGATCGTCGTCTCGTAGCATTCCCGAGGCGTCTCGCCCCAGCTGAACAGGCCATGGCTCGCCAGCACGACACCCTTGGCCTCGGGGTTCTCGATGCAGAATTTTTCCAGCCAGAGGCCAAGCTCGAAGCCCGGACGCTTCCATGGCAACCAGCCGATCGTGTCGCCGAAGATCTCCTTGGTCAGCGCTTGCGAATCCTTGGCGGCGGCGATGGCGATGATCGCGTCGGGATGCATATGGTCGACATAGGGCTTCGGCACGAACGCGTGCAGCGGCGTGTCGATCGAGGCCGCGCGTGGGTTAAGATTAAACGTGCAATGGGGCAGATAGCCGACCATCTCGTCCTCATGCTCGACGCCGCGATAGAGGCCCTTCAACGCGCGCAGCTTGTCCATATAGAGAGTGGCGAAGCCGTCGAGCTTGATCGAGGCGCTGTCGCCTCCCGAGCCCTTGACCCACAGCACTTCCACGTCCTCGCCGGTAAGCGGATCCTTTTGCCAGATCTTGGAGGAGGTGTTGCCGCCGCCATAGTTGGTGACGCGCTTGTCGGAGCCGAGAACATTCGAGCGATAGACGAGACGTTCCGGCTCGCTCATTGCTTGGGCTTTCGCCTCATCCCAAAGATTGGCGAGGCGCGTGCCGGAGCGCTTGTCGAGCATAGGTAATCCTCCCGTGACGTGAGACGCGCAAAACGGTGCGGTCAAGCCACCGCATAGCGGGTCAGCTTTGGTCGAATGTCCTCGGAAGCGGCGGCATTGTCAATCATAAACGATCAAGATTGATCATATTGCACTGCACAATGGAATTATATGATCGGAAATGATTGACACTGCGCGTTTTGGGTGCCTAGATGCTCAGGCAGGGAGGAACCATGCACGAGAAAGAGCGCCACAGGATCATTTTGTCCGCCGTCCAGGAAAAGCCTGTGGTGACGGTGCAGGAAATGGTCGACCTGACGGACTCGTCCGAGGCGACGATCCGGCGCGACATCGCGGCGCTGCATGTGCAAAAGCGCCTGCGCCGCGTGCGCGGCGGCGCCGAGGCAATCTCGCCACCGCAGTTCATCGGCCTTGCCGGACGGCCTTTTTCCGTCAACGAGACGATCAACGCTTCGCAGAAGCGGGCGATCGCGCGGGAAGCCGTGGAGTTGTGCAAGGAAGGCGAGCCGATCATCATCAATGGCGGCACCACCACCTTCCAGATGGTGCATTTCCTGACCGGCCGCCGCATGCCGATCTTCACCAATTCCTTCCCGATCGCCGAGCACCTGCTCAAGCACTCCAAGAACACGGTGATGCTGTCGGGCGGCACCATCTACCGCGAGCAGAACATCATCCTGTCGCCCTTCGACAATGACGTGACGCGCAATTTCTATGCCCGCCGCATGTTCATGGGTGCGCAAGGGCTCGGGCCGTTGGGTCTGATGGAAGGCGATCCGCTGCTGATCCAGGCCGAGCAGAAACTGATCGATCAGGCCGACGAGCTGGTGGTGCTGGTCGATTCGTCGAAGTTCCGCAAACGCTCGAGCCTGATCCTGTGCGGCCTGTCGCGCATCGCCACGGTCATCACCGACGACGGCATCGAGGATCGCGAGGCCAAGATGTTGGAGGCCGCCGGTGTGACGCTGATCGTCGCCCGCACAGCGGCAAGCAATAAGGAAGAATCTTCGCTGCAGGCCTGAGGCCCGCAGCGGCGATGGAATGCAACGCTCAAGGGAGGATATTCGATGAGCTTTCTTAGGAAATTGATGGTTACGGCGGCGTTTTCGGCCGCCATGTTCGTGAATGCCGCCTATGCCGAGAACGTCAAGATCGCGCTGGTGGTCAAGTCGCTCGGCAACGGCTTCTTCGATGCCGCCAACAAGGGCGCCGAAGAGGCGGCCAAGGAACTCGGCGGCGTCGACATCATCTACACCGGCCCGACCAAGGCGACCGCCGAAGCGCAGATCGAAGTGATCAATTCGCTGATCGCCCAGAAGGTCAACGCCATCGCCATTTCGGCCAATGACGCCGACGCGCTGGTTCCGGCGCTGAAGAAGGCGATGGATCGCGGGATCACCGTCATCTCGTGGGATTCTGGCGTCGCTCCGGAAGGCCGCCAGCTCCACCTCAACCCGTCGGACACCAACCTGATCGGCGAGACCATCATCAAGCTTGCCGCCGACTACCTGCCGGAAGGCGGCGATGTCGCCATCCTGTCGGCTTCGTCGACCGCGACCAACCAGAACGCCTGGATCGACGCGGCCAAGAAGGTGCTGCCGGAGAAATTCCCGAAGATCAACGTCGTCGCCACCGTCTATGGCGACGACGACTCGGCCAAGAGCACGGACGAGGCCAAGGGCCTTTTGAAGTCCTATCCGAACCTCAAGGCGATCATCGCACCGACCACGGTCGGCGTTGTCGCCGCCGCCCAGGTGGTGACCGACGCGAACCTGATCGGCAAGGTCAACGTCACCGGCCTGGCGCTGCCGTCGGAGTTCAAGAAGTTCATCGACAATGGCGCCAGCCAAGCGGTTGCGCTGTGGAACCCGATCGACCTCGGTTACTCGGCCGTCTACCTCGCCCATGATTTGGCGGTGAAGAAGGAGGAAGCCAAGCCGGGTGCCACGCTGTCGATCGGCCGCGTCGGCAAGGTCACGCTCGACGATACCAACTCGGCCGCGATGGCTCCGCCCTTCAAGTTCGACAAGTCGAACATCGAAGAGTTCTCCAAGATCTATTGATCCTGGAGCCCTTCAAGCCGGTGCGGCGGGACCTTAGGTCCCGCCGCGCCTTCAAACGAACCTTGCTTCAGGGCTTGATACGACTATGGACACGACAGCCCAACTCAACCCGACGACCGAGCAGCCTTTGGCTCCGGCTCCGCGCCTGACCCTGTCCGGCATTTCGAAGAGTTTTCCCGGCGTGCGCGCGCTGCACGATGTCAGCCTGTCGCTCTACCCCGGCCAAGTCACCGCGCTGATTGGCGAGAACGGCGCCGGCAAGTCGACGCTGGTCAAGATCATGACCGGCATCTACCAGCCCGACGCAGGCACCATCAGTATCGACGCCCAGGCCGTCACCCTGCCCAGCGCCCATGCCGCCTTCGGGCACGGCATCACCGCCATCCATCAGGAAACCGTGCTGTTCGACGACCTGACGGTGGCCGAGAACATCTTTCTCGGCCATGCGCCGCGGTCGCGCTTCGGCACGATCGACTGGCGCACCATGCGCAAGAATGCTCGCGAGGTGCTGGACACCATGGGTGCCGGCCACATCGACGCCGACGCGCGCCTCAAGGATCTCGGCATCGCCAACAAGCATCTAGTGGCGGTCGCCCGCGCCATGTCGATCGATGCGCAGATCGTCATCATGGACGAGCCGACCGCAGCGCTTTCGCTGAAGGAGATCGAGGAGCTCTTCTTGCTGGTCGAATTCCTGAAGAGCGAAGGCAAGGCGATCCTGTTCATCAGCCACAAGTTCGACGAGATCTACCGCATCGCCGACCGCTATACGGTGTTTCGCGACGGCGAGATGGTTGGCGAAGGCCTGATCAAGGACGCCGGCCAGAGCCAGATCGTGCGCATGATGGTCGGTCGCGCCGTCGATCATATCTTTCCGCAACGCAAGGCCGAGATCGGCGCGCCGGTGCTCACTGTCTCCGGCCTGTCGCATCCGACCGAGTTCGACGACATCGGCTTCGAGCTGCACAGAGGCGAAATCCTCGGCTTCTACGGCCTTGTCGGCGCTGGCCGCAGCGAAGTGATGCAGGCAATATCAGGCATCACCCGCACCAGCAGCGGCACGATCGCCTTGGAAGGCAAACAGATCGCGCCGAAATCGGCGGCGGATTCGATCGACGCCGGCATCGTCTACGTGCCGGAAGAACGCGGCAAGCAAGGCGTGGTGATCGGCCTGCCGATCTTCCAGAATATCTCGCTGCCCTCACTCAAGCGCACATCCAAATCGGGCATGCTGCGGCTGGCGGAGGAGTTCGCGCTGGCCCGCTCCTACACCGAGCGGCTCGACCTGCGCGCCTCTTCGCTGAGCCAGGACGTCGGCACGCTGTCGGGCGGCAACCAGCAGAAGATCGTCATCGCCAAATGGCTGGCGACCGCGCCGAAGGTGATCATCCTCGACGAGCCGACCAAAGGCATCGACATCGGTTCCAAGGCGGCCGTGCACGGCTTTATGGCCGAGCTCGTCGCGCAAGGCCTGTCGGTGATCATGGTGTCGTCCGAACTGCCCGAAATCCTCGGCATGTCCGACCGGGTCGTCGTCATGCGCGAGGGGCGCATCGCTTCGGTATACGACAACAAGGGGCTCGACGCGGAAACGCTGGTCAAGACGGCAGCGGGGATCGCGGCATGAAGGCTTTTCTGAAGTATCGCGAAGTCTGGCTGCTCGCGGCCATCGTCTTGCTGATCGGGCTGATCTCGATGCGCTTTTCGGGCTTTGCCGCTCCCGGCAATCTGCGCCAGGTGTTCAACGACACCTCGATCCTGATGATCCTGGCGCTGGGTCAGATGGTGGTGATCCTGACCCGCTCGATCGACCTGTCGATGGCCTCGAACCTCTGCTTCACCGGCATGGTGGTGGCGATGCTGAACGCCGCGCATCCGGCAATCCCGATCCCGCTGCTGATCGTCATCGCACTTCTAGTCGGACTGGTGCTCGGCGCGATCAACGGGTTTTTGGTGTGGCGGCTGAACATTCCCTCGATCGTGGTGACGCTCGGGACGCTCACCATCTACCGCGGCGCCACCTTCGTCATTTCAGGCGGCGCCTGGGTCAATGCCGACCAGATGAGCCCTGATTTCATCGGCCTGCAGCGCGCGGCTTTCCTCGGCATTCCCGTCCTGTCGTGGATCGCCATACTGGTCATCGCCCTGTTCTTTCTCTTGATGACGCGCACCGCGCTCGGCCGCTCGATCTACGCCATCGGCGTCAACCCGACGGCATCGGTCTATGCCGGCATTGATGTCGGCCGGACCAAGTTCATCGTCTTCTGTATCTCGGGGATGGTCGGCGGTCTCTGCGGTTATCTCTGGATCTCGCGCTACGTCATCGCCTCGGTCGAGGTCGCCAATGGCTACGAGCTCAACATCATCGCCGCCTGCGTCATCGGCGGCATCTCGATCGCCGGCGGCATCGGCTCGGTCGGCGGCGCGGTTCTCGGTGCGCTGTTCCTCGGCATCATCTCCAACGCGCTGCCGGTCATCAACATCTCGCCCTTCTGGCAGATGGCAATTTCGGGCAGCGCCATCATCCTGGCCGTGGTGCTCAACGCGCGCGGTGAACGCCGGCAAGGCCGCATCATCCTCAAAAAGGCGGAAGCGGCATGACCGACACTCCTGCTCCACGCCACATTCCCGACCGGCTCGACAAGCCATTCACTTCGGCGATCTTCTCCTGGGAGGCGCTGCTGGTTGCCGTGGCGGTCGCCATCTTTGCCGTCAACAGCTTTGCCTCGCCCTATTTCCTCGACGCGTGGTCGCTGTCGGACCTGACCTTCAACTTCACCGAAAAGGCGCTGATCGCGCTCGCCATGGCGCTGCTGATCATTTCCGGCGAGATCGACCTATCGGTCGCCGCCATCATTGCATTAGCTTCGACGATGATGGGCATGGCGGTGCAGGCTGGCGCCGGCACGCCGGTGCTGGTGGCGATCGGCATCCTGGTCGGGCTCGGCTGCGGCGCCTTCAACGGGCTGCTCGTCACAAGGCTGGGATTGCCGTCGATCGTCGTCACCATCGGCACGATGAGCCTGTTTCGTGGCATCGCCTTCATCGTCCTCGGCGACCAGGCCTACAAGGGCTATCCCTCGAGCTTCGCCTTTTTCGGCCAGGGCTATGTCTGGTGGGTGGTGTCGTTCGAACTGACGCTTTTCCTCGTCGCGGCCGTCATCTACTGGTTCCTGCTGCACCGGACGAGCTTCGGCCGCCGCGTCTTCGCCATTGGCAACAACCCGGTTGCGGCGCAGTTTTCCGGCGTGCGCGTCGGCCGCATCAAGTTCATCCTGTTTTGCCTGACCGGCCTGATGGCGGGCATCGCCTCGGTGCTGATCACCTCGCGCCTCGGCTCGACCCGGCCGTCGATCGCGCAAGGCTACGAACTGGAGGTCATCACCATGGTGGTGCTCGGCGGCGTCAGCATCCTGGGCGGCGCCGGCAGCATTGTGGGCGTGGTGCTGGCCGCCTTCATCATGGGGCTGGTGACCTTCGGCTTGGGGCTGCTCAACGTGCCCGGCATCGTCATGTCGATCTTCATCGGCCTGCTGCTGATCATCGTCATCGCGCTGCCGATCATCTGGCGGCGCGTGCGGCGGGAGCGCTTCACCTGATGCCCGAGAAATACGCGTTCAAGATGAAGCTCAATCCGGGCATGAAGGCCGAATACAAAAGGCGCCACGACGACATCTGGCCGTCGCTGGTCGCCCTGCTCAAACAGGCCGGCGTTTCCGACTACTCGATCCATCTCGACGAAGAGACCAACACCTTATTCGGCGTGCTGTGGCGGCTCGACGCCCACGGCATGGACGAATTGCCGAAGCACCCGGTGATGCAACGCTGGTGGGCGGAGATGGCCGACATCATGGAGACCAAGCCTGATAACGAGCCGGTGGCGGTGCCGCTGGAAACAATGTTCCATATGGAATGACCCGCCACGTCGCCGTCATCGACATCGGCAAGACCAACGCCAAGGTGGCGCTGGTCGATCTCGCCGACATGCGCGAAGTCGCGCTGCGCCGCATGGCGAACGCGCCCGTCACTGACGGTCCCTACCCGCACCACGATGTCGCGCTGCTGTGGTCGTTCATCCTCGACAGCCTCGCCGGGATTAATCGCGAACAGCGCATCGACGCGATATCGATCACCACCCACGGCGCGACGGGCGTGCTGGTGGACGCTGCCGGTGAACTGGCGCTGCC
>NZ_RZTA01000079.1:0-30793 GCF_004023115.1 Mesorhizobium sp. M6A.T.Cr.TU.017.01.1.1 | reverse complement strand
GCGAAGTCCACGATCATATTCGCGGCCTGTCGCCTTTTCCCGGCGCGTGGTGCGAGACCGAAATCGGCGGCCGCCTGGAACGGCTGAAACTGCTTCGCTCGACGCTTTCGCAAGGCGCCGGCGAGTCGGGAGGAATTCTCGATGACCGCCTGACGGTCGCCTGCGGGTCAGGCGCCATCAGGCTGGTCGAAGTTCAACGTGCGGGCGGAAGGCCCATTGCCGCGCAAGAGTTTCTGCGCGGGGCCAAGCTCGAAAAAGGAACGAAATTCTCATGAGCATGATGTCGATACGCGCGGCGACGCCGCGGGACCGCGAGGCGATCCGCCTCGTCGAGGAACACGCATTCGGCCAGCAGGCGGAGGCCGGACTGGTCGACGCGCTGGTCACCGGCGGCGATGCCGTCGTCGAGCTGGTGGCGGACGAAGATGGGCAGGTGGTCGGCCACATCCTGTTTTCCAGGCTTTTCGTGCAGAATGGCGGCAAGAGCTTCCCGGCGGTGGCGCTGGCGCCTTTGGCGGTCGAGCCGTCATTCCATGGCACCGGCATCGGCGGCGCGCTGGTCCGCGAGGCGCATATCCGCCTCAAGGACGCCGGCGAGGTGCTGGCGGTGGTGCTTGGCGATCCCGCCTATTATGGCCGCTTCGGCTACAGCCACGCACGCGCCGAAAAATTCGAGAGCGAATATCAGGGCGACGCGCTGCAGGCGCTGGCCTGGGGCGAGGCGCCTGAGACCGGCAAGCTGGTCTACGCTTCGGCCTTCGGCTCCGCGCTCGCCGCCTAACCTCATCCTGCTTTAGGAATGCCGCGTTTTCGCCTGGACATCGAATATGACGGCAGCCTCTATGCCGGCTGGCAGCGCCAGGCAGACCAGCCTTCGGTGCAGCAGGCGATCGAGCAGGCGATCGAGAAATTCTGCGGCGAGCAGGTCTCGCTGCGCGGCGCAGGCCGCACCGATGCCGGCGTCCATGCGACCGGCCAGGTGGCGCATGTCGATCTCGTCAAGGTGTGGCCTGATGACAAGGTGCGCGATGCGGTCAATGCCCATCTGCAAGCGGCCAAGGCGCGCATCGCCGTCCTCAAGGCGGCTGTCGTGCCTGATAGCTTCGACGCGCGTTTCTCGGCGATCGGCCGCCACTATCTCTACCGCATCGTCAACCGGCGCGCGCCGGCAGCGCTCGACAAGGGCAAGATCTGGTGGGTGCCGAAGCGGCTCGACGCCGAGGCCATGCACGAGGCGGCAAAAGTGCTGCTGGGGCGGCATGATTTCACTACGTTCCGCTCGACCCAATGCCAGGCCGACAGCCCGATCCGGACGCTTGATCGGCTGGATGTCAGTCGGCTGGCTGACGTGATCGAAGTGCGAGCCTCGGCGCGCTCGTTCCTGCACAATCAGGTGCGCTCGATGGTCGGCTCGCTGAAGCGCGTCGGCGAAGGCGGCTGGACAATTGCCGACCTGAAGGCGGCGCTCGATGCGCGCGACCGTGCAGCCTGCGGCCAGGTTGCGCCGCCCGACGGACTTTTTCTCGTCGGTGTGGATTATCCGAAAGTCGATTAAGCGGGCGCACCGATGCCGAGCAGCGCCTGCAGGCCGAACAGAACGACCAGCGACGCCACGAACATGCCGGCGAAGACGGCGGTGCCGACAGCTGCGCCCCTGCCGATGGCGATGTTTGTCATCCGCCAGGTCAGGACCATCGACAGCGCAAACAAAAGCAGCGACGCCAGTACGGCGAACTCGTTGGTGGAAGGCAGGAAAAGCCTGATCAACGCCGACGGCAGCATCATCCAGGCGATGATCGCCGACGCCCAGTTGCTGGCGACGACATAGTGGACGAAGCGCCCGCCAATGCCGGCACGCGGCGCGATAAAGGCAAGGCCGACAAGCGGCAGTACCCAGGCGCCAATGTCGACCGTCGCCAGACGGATCAGCATGCTGAAGCGCCCCGCGAATGCATCCGGATCGCCGATCTCGTTGGCAAGGCCGACCCAACCGACGATCAGCGCCGGTGCCGCGACGATGATGGCGAAGAAGGAATTCCAGAAACCGTCGGCCGAAAGGTCGAGCAGGCGCAGCCCGTCGGCCTTGCCGAGCATCAGTCGCCAGGCGCCGGTCAGCGAAGCATAGGTTTCATCCGACGAAAGCATGGTTACGATATGCCTCGCTCGAACCAGTCTTCGATGAAGCGCTGATAAATTTGCGTCAGCGTCTCGAGGTCGGCAAGCGCGACGCGTTCATCGACCATGTGCATGGTCTTGCCGACCAGCCCGAACTCGACCACCGGACAATAGTCCTTGATGAAGCGGGCGTCTGAGGTGCCGCCGGAGGTGGAAAGCGCCGGCTTCCTGCCGATCACCGCCTTGACCGAGCCGCTGAACGTCTCGATCAGCCGGTCGTCGCGAGTGAGGAAGACGTGGCTCGGTCGATCGCGCCAGAGGAGCTCGTAATCGACCGGCATCGTCTTGCCGGCCCGGTATTTCTTGCGCTTCGCCGCCTTGTCGAGACGGTTGTGGATTTCCGCCTGGATGGTCTCGGCGGTCCATGTGTCGTTGAAGCGGATGTTGAAGGTGGCGGTCGCCTTCGCCGGAATGACATTGGTGGCCGGATTGCCGACGTCGATCGAGGTCACCTCCAGATTGGTCGGCTGGAAATCCTTTGTGCCCTCGTCGAAGACGGGGTGCAGCAAGGCGTCGACCAGCGTCACCAGGCCGCGCACCGGGTTGTCGGCAAGCTGCGGATAGGCGGCGTGGCCCTGCCGGCCGTTGACGATGATGCTGCCGGACAGCGAACCGCGCCGGCCGATCTTGATCATATCGCCCAGCGCGTCGGGATTGGTCGGCTCGCCGACGACGGACGCATCCCATTTCTCGCCCTTGGCGGCCGCCCATTCGAGCAGCTTTGTCGTGCCGTTGATGGCTGGTCCTTCTTCGTCGCCGGTGATCAGCAGCGAGACCGAGCCTTTCAGGCCGCCTTTCGATTCGAGATGGCGCGCCACCGCGGCGATGAAACAGGCGATGCCGCCCTTCATGTCGACGGCACCGCGGCCGAACATCTCGCCCTTGGCGATCTCGGCGGCGAAAGGCGGATGCGTCCATGAAGCTTCGTCGCCGACCGGCACCACGTCGGTATGCCCAGCGAACATCAGATGCGGACCGTTGCCGGAGCGCCGCGCATAGAGATTTTCGATATCGGGCGTGCCGCCTTCCGAAAACACCGGGCGCTCGACGGAAAAGCCGAGCGGCTTCAGCATTGTTTCGAGCGTGCTCAGTGCTCCGCCTTCAGCGGGCGTCACCGAGGCACAGCGGATAAGGGCGGCTAGATTTCTGGCGGGATCGGAAGGCAACGTCATGGGCAAAAGCGATAGTCGAAAGCGTAAGGCCTGTCACGGCCAGACATAGGGGCCAGCCATCCCGCCGACATTATGGTTTTCATGTCGTATAGTCGCAGGCCGAGGCAGCACCATCAGATGGCCAACGAGGACAGGAGGATCGTCATTGCCGGCGCCGGCAGCATTGGTTGCTATGCTGGCGGCTGTCTAGCGCTCGCCGGGCGACGGGTAATTCTGCTGGCGCGGCCGCGCATCGAAGAGGCCTTGCGGAAGGACGGGTTGCGGGTCACCGACCTTGACGGCCGCGACCGCTCCATCAAACCGGATGGGCTTTCGGTCACCGCCGATCCGGCGGTCGCCTTGCGCGGTGCCGAAATCATTCTTGTGACGGTCAAGAGCGGCGCTACTGAAGACATGGCGGCGCTCATTGCCGGCCACGCCCGCCCGGACGCGGTGGTGGTCAGCCTGCAGAACGGCGTCGACAATGCCGACAGGCTGCGGGCAAGGCTTACTGGGCGACCTGTGCTCGCAGGCATGGTGCCGTTCAACGTGGTCCAGTCACCGGATGGCGAATTGCAGCTTCGCGTGCATCGCGCCAGCGAGGGCAAGGTGATGATCGAAGAAGGGATCGCCGGCCTCGATGAACTGCTCGACGTCGATGGGTTCGCAGTCGCCGCGCATGGCGACATGACCGCGGTGCTGTGGGGCAAGCTGCTGCTCAACTTGAACAACGCGCTGGTGGCGCTTTGCGGCCTGCCGCTGGCAACGCAATTGGCCGACCGCCGCTGGCGGCTGATCCTGGCCGGCCAGATCGACGAGGCGTTGGCGGCAATGCGGGCGTCGAGCATCGAGCCGGCGCGGATCGCCGGCCTGCGCCCGGCGCTGCTGCCAAAACTGCTCCGTCTGCCCGACGGGCTGTTCAAGGTCCTGGCGCGGCGCATGCTTGCGATCGATCCCGAGGCACGCTCGTCGATGTGGGACGATCTGCAGCGCGGCCGGCCGACCGAGATCGACGAGCTGCAAGGTGCGATCCTGCGCCTGGCTGACAGAGAGGGCACGCCGGCGCCGCTGATAAAGCGTGTCACGGCACTGGTTCGCAAGGCAGAGCAGGAAAATCATGGATCGCCCGGCCTGACACCGGAAGCGATCAGTGCCGGCCTTCGATCAGCGTGATCTTTTGCCAGATCTTCCGAGACAGGTTGGAGGCGAGAGTCTCGATGTCGTTGACGCCATCGACGACGACATTGTCGTTGACCGACTGGGCGAACAGCGCGGCGATTTTGCCGGTGATCGACAGCATTTCGGAGCAATAGTCGAGATAGCGGGCGAGATCGGCACGGTCGGTTATGCGTGCCGGTGAATGCGATGCCGGCTTGAAGTCGGCTGAAAGCACTGCCGGATCCTTGGTCAGCTGATGCATGTCGATGACATGGATCAGCGATCGCAAGCCGTGAAGCTTGCGAAACACCTGCTTGCGCTTGATACGCTCCTCGGTTCGGATCAAGGCCAGGAAGCCCAGCGCCGTCAGGATGATCACGTTGATCGAGGATTCTATGCCCTGCACCGACTGGATGGCATCGTGGTTTGCCGAGACACGGCCGAGCGGCAGGATGGTGCCGACGAACAGGAACATCAGCGCGCCGGCGGCAATGGCGGCGATGATGACGCCACGCAGCCACCAGATCGGCACTTCCAACGCCTTCGCTTCCTTGGCCAGATCACGCGACAGCGACACAAGTTCGATGGCGACGCCACGCAAGCCTGCATCGGGAAAACGGTCGGCGACGCGTTTTTCCAGTCGCTCGGCGGTTTCGATGATCAGTTTCGAATCAAGCGTGCGGTAACGCATGGCGAGAGACCCGATCGACGTTCAGGATTCGGCCGGTGCATTGGTGTGTTTGCCGTAGCGGTTGGGTCCGGGATCACTTTTGAAAAAGGCGAGAATGATAAGGAGAATGGCGCCGATGACGAGAGAGATCAATGCAAAGTAGGTAGGCTTGCCGAAATCATGGAACCGCTTCGCCGTTAGCGCAAAGGTCGACCAGGTCGAGACGACCACAGCGATCCACCAGGCGAGCGCCCAGTACTGGCTTGCGGCAGTGCCGAGCGGCGTTCGCGAGAACTGGTAGAGCAGAAAAAGCTGAACGAGGAGCGGCAAAAGACCGGCCAGAACGTAGGCGCTGGGGTTCACTCGCCCGGAAAGGCTGAAGAAAAGCCAGAGAAATCGAGGTCTGTCGAGCAATCGGGTGCGTCCGTTTTTTGCGAAGGATCAATCGCGAAGCAGTTCATTGATCGAGGTTTTGGAGCGGGTCCTGGCATCGACACGCTTGACGATGACGGCGCAGTAGAGGCTCGGACCGGGCTCGCCGCCGGGCAACGGCTTGCCGGGCAGCGAGCCGGCGACGACGACGGAATTGGCCGGCACTTCGCCGTAGAAGACCTCGCCGGTGGCGCGGTCGACGATCTTGGTCGACTGGCCGATGAAGACGCCCATGCCGAGCACCGAGCCCTCGCGCACGATGCAGCCTTCGACCACTTCGGAGCGTGCGCCGATGAAGCAATTGTCCTCGATGATGGTGGGAGCGGCCTGCATCGGCTCCAGCACGCCGCCGATGCCGACGCCGCCCGACAGATGCACGTTCTTGCCGATCTGGGCGCAGGAGCCGACCGAGGCCCAGGTGTCGACCATGGTGCCGCTGTCGACATAGGCGCCGACATTGACGAAGGACGGCATCAGCACGGCACCTGGCGCGACATAGGCGGAGCGCCGCACGATCGATGACGGCACGGCGCGAAAACCTGCCTTCTCGAAATCGATGGCGCTCCAGCCGTCGAATTTCGACGGCACCTTGTCCCACCACACGGCCTGGCCGGGGCCGCCCTTGATGATCTCCATCGGGTTGAGCCGGAAGGACAGCAGCACCGCTTTCTTCAGCCACTGGTTGACATGCCATTTGCCGTCGGCCTGGCGCTCGGCAACGCGGGCGACACCCCGGTCGAGCAGGTCGAGCGCCGACTGGATGGCGTCGCGCGTCGCGCCACGGGTTGCCGTCGAAATCGTGTCGCGTTCCTCGAAGGCTTCTTCGATGATCTTTTCGAGACTCGCCAGATCGGGCTTCGACATGAATTCGCTCCATTACCAAGCTGTTAAGGGGCCACGCCTTAACCTGTTTTGAAAGTCGCCGGACCCTATGTGAAGGCTTGGTGAGGGTCAATCGCGGCTGCGCCACGGGACGGCGCAAGTGAATAATTGGACGGTAGGTAACATGACTCCTATGGAAAAGGCGGGGTGGACGCCGCTGCCGCATTCGGACGAGGATCTGGAGCGTTCGAAAAGCGTGCCGGATACGCCGCAGACGCGCGCCGAAACCTACCGGTTGGCCTGGAACGATCCCGACTTCATGACACGGCGCGAACTGCGCGCGGTCAGGCTACAGCTCGAACTGTTGAAGCCGGAGATGATCCTGGCCGAGCGCGGCATCCGCTCGACCGTCATCCTATTCGGTGGCGCGCGCATCCCCGAGCCGGGCGGAGAAGCCTGGGCGGCCAAGAACGAGACGCAGAAGAAGAACCTTGAGAAAAACAGCAAATATTATGAGGAAGCGCGAAAATTCGCCCGCCTCTGCTCGCAGCAGTCGGCCACCTCGTATTATCGCGAATTCGTCGTGGTGACCGGCGGCGGACCCGGCGTCATGGAAGCCGGCAACCGCGGCGCCGACGATGTCGGCGCACCGTCGATCGGCCTCAACATCGTGTTGCCGCACGAGCAGGCGCCGAATGCCTATGTGACGCCGGAGCTCTGTTTCAACTTCCACTATTTCGCGGTCCGCAAGATGCATTTCGTCATGCGCGCCAAGGCTGTCGCGGTGTTTCCGGGCGGCTTCGGCACGATGGACGAATTCTTCGAGACGCTGACCCTGATCCAGACCGGCCGCATGGAGCGCGTGCCGGTGATCCTGTTCGGCAAGGCTTTCTGGAAAAGGGCGATCGACCTCGATTTCCTCGCCGAGCAAGGCACGATCACCCCCGGCGACCAGGACATCATCGATTTCGTCGACACCGCCGACGAGGCCTGGGGGATTATCAGCCGTTTCTACAAGCTCTGAGACCTCGCTGCGGACCCACGGGTCAACCCCGAGGGCATGCTTTTGGCGACATGCACTAGAGCAATTCTAGGAAAAGTGCGGAGCGGTTTTCCGTTCGGAATTGCGTAAAAACAAATAATTAGAGCGGTTCGGCGTTTCCGTGAAACGATGAAGTGCTCTAGGCTGGGACTTCGACGATCGCAGTAAGGAATTCGGCAAGATCGTCGGTGACGAAATCCACGTCGTCCTCGTTGGCCGGGTCACGTTCCCAGATTTCCGAGAAGGTCGGCTCGAAGTTGCGCGGCACGACCAGCACCGTGGTCATGCCCAGCGATTTCGGCACGGACAGGTTGCGGGCCAAGTCCTCGAACATCACCGCATTGTGGCCGGTGACGGCGTGGAGTTCCGCAAACTTCTCGTAGGTCCGGCGCGCCGGCTTGGGGTTCAGTCCGGCGGCGACGATATCGAAGATGTCGTCGAAATGGTCGAGGATGCCGAGTTGGCGCGCGGTGCGTTCGGCATGCCTGCGGTCGCCATTGGTGAAGATGAACTTGCGGCCGGGAAGCTGGCGAATGGCGGTGCCGAGAACGGGATCGGGAACCAGCCAGGAATAGTCGATGTCGTGGACCTTCTCGAGAAAGTCGTCGGGATCGATGCCGTGGCGCGCCATCAGGCCGTTCAGCGTCGTGCCGTATTCCCTATAGAGTTCCTTCTGCAGCTTGCGGGCATCGTCGCGCGGCAGCGTCAGCAGCTCTCCGACATAGGCGGTCATCTTCACGTCGATCTGCGAGAACAGGTTCGAATGGTGCGGATAGAGCGTGTTGTCGAGGTCGAACACCCAGTCGGTGACATGGGCAAAGCGGGCGGGATCCGGGAGTGTGGTCATGCAATCCTTATGGCACGAAACATTGCTTTTGGCAGAGGCTTTATCCACAACTTATGCGGGTTGCGGGCGGCGAAAATGACGCCATGATTCAAATTTTAGGCATCGCAGAAAGGTGGCATTCAGGGCTTGCTGGCACACAGACGGTCGAGGGGGAGCCAGCGATGAGCCGCATATTTCTGAAGTCTGCCGCCGTCGCTTTCGCCTCCCTCGCGGTCTCGCTTTTGTTGACGCTGATCGTCGTCCCGGCAATGGGCTTTCCGTTCAACCGCACGATGTGGCTGACGTGCACGGTCTGCCCGCTCGCGCTTGCCTGGATTGCTAGCGCTTATACATTCTGGCAGGGCGAGAGGCTGAAAGGCGCCCATCGCGATCTCGCCCGCGCTCATGCCCAACTCGCCGCCGCGCATCGGCGCCTGTCGGAAAAGGCGAGCCGCGACGACATGACCGGGATGCTCAACCGCGAGAGCTTCTTTGCGGCGCTCGACGCCTCCCGGCGGAAATCCGATCGCGGTGCGTTGCTGATCATCGATGCCGACCACTTCAAGATCATCAACGACAGCTACGGCCATCTGACCGGCGACGACGCGCTGCTCCTCATTGCAAGCGCGATCGAGCGCGGCGTGCGCAGCGGAGACGTGATCGGCCGCATCGGCGGCGAGGAATTCGGCGCGTTCCTGATCGGCGCCACCGAGCAGGAAGCCAAACGCGTCGCCGAGCGCATTCGCCGTGAAGTCGAGCTGATCCGCTTCCGTCCCGTTGATGAGCGGATCATACCCCTCACCGTCAGCATCGGTGGCGTCACCTGCGGCGAGGGCGCCGCCGTATCGGATCTGATGCGTGCCGCCGACCGGCGCCTTTACCAGGCCAAGCACCGCGGCCGCAATCTGACCATCCTGGACACGGACATTTCCGAAGCGGCTTGAGCGGTCCCGCCGGGCCGTTTACACGGCTTAAGCAAGTGTGCGGCTAGGTTTGGCACGGAATTGGCTTCTCTTGGCGAGCATGTGACGTTCTGGGAACGCCATGCGTGGATAAAGGCCCCATCGAGAGACGTGTCATGAGTTTCTTCACAAAGAAAATGTCGCGCCGCACGATCATGCAGGCGCTGATCGCGTTGCCGGCCCTGTCGCTGTTCCGCAAGCTGCCCGATGCCGATCCGGACGCAATCGTCGAGATCAATGGTTGGATCCTCAAAAGGAGCGATCTGGCGTGATCTTCGACAGCTACGAGGCATTTCCCGCGGTGAATTTCACCGCCAAGGTATGCATTCTCGGCTCTGGGCCAGCCGGCACCACGATCGCCAGGAAGCTTGGCGCGGCCGGCATTCCGGTTGTGGTGCTGGAGGCCGGCTCCCGTGAGTTCAGCGATGATTCGCAGGATTTCTACCGCGGCGCCACGGTCGGCGATCCCTATTTCGATCTCGACATCACCCGGCTGCGCTTCATGGGCGGCAGCTCCAATCACTGGGCCGGCTGGTGCCGCGTGCTCGACAGCCAAGATTTCGAGCCCAAGGCCTGGGCGCCGGATACCGGCTGGCCTATCAGCCGTGCCGACATCGAGCCCTACCTGCCTGAAGTCCACGATATCCTCGAACTTCCCGATTTCCGGCCGGATGTGCCGATCTCGGACGACATTCGCTGGGTGCAACTGATCAAAAGCCCGGCCGTGCGCTTCGGCGAAAAATTCGCCGAAGAGCTCGACAAGAGCAGGAACGTCGCCGTGGTGCTCAACACCTATGCCACCGAGCTTGCCGGCGATGGCAAACGAGTGACCGGCGCCAAATTGTGGTCGAACGGCCAGGATGCCGGTTCCTTCACCGCCGACTATTTCATCGTCTGCACCGGCGGCTTGGAAAACTCGCGGCTGCTGCTGTGGTCGAACCAGCGCTCGAATGGCGGCGTGGTGCCGAAAGCGACGGCGCTCGGCCGCTACTGGATGGAGCATCCGACCTTCGAGGGCGGCAATGCCATCCTCGCCGACTATAGCGCGTTCGAGGTCGACGCCACCAACGAGGCCTTCTTCTCGCCGACGCTTGCCGCCATGGAGCGCCTTGAGATCATGAATTTCGGGATCAGGCTGATCGAGACGCCGTACCCCGGGGTCAAACGCGTCATCGCCGACCTCGCCTGCACGGCGCCCGAGATGGCCGAATGGGTGTCCTATCAGCTCAGCCAGGACCTGCGCTGCGCCGCCCAGCTCTATGTCACCTGGGAACAGGCGCCGCTGGCCTCGAACCGGATTCAGTTGTCGAAAGCCGATGTCGACCATGCCGGCGTGCCGCGCATCGAGCTGCACTGGAAAAAGTCGGAGCTGGAGCGCCGCACGCTTCTCGAGGGCTTGAGGCTGTTTGGGACGACGCTCGTCCAGAAGGATCTCGGCCGGGTGCGCATCGCCGACTGGCTCACCAATGGCGGGGACTATCCGACGAATGAGGAGCTGGCCGGCCACCACCATATGGGCGGCACCCGTATGGGCACGGATGTGATCAAGAGCGTGGTCGACGCCAACTCAAAGGTGCATGGCATGGACAATCTCTATGTCGGCGGCTCTTCGGTGTTCTGCACGTCCGGCGAATGCAACCCGACGACGACGATCGTCGCATTGGCCTGCCGGCTGGGCGATCACCTCAGCAAAGTCATCGGCGTATAGAAGCCGGCTCAGCCGGCCGGCCGAGGGATCGTCATCGCAGTCCACCGCCAACAACGCCCGCGCCGGTCGGCTGCGAGCGTCCGAGCCTGCCCAGCGTTTAAAGTTTCGCCGGGTCGAGCGCCGGTTTGCCCTTGTGGCGTTCGACAATCGCTGCCATCTCGGCGACATCCTGGAATCCATCGCGCAAAACGTCGAAGGATGGCAGCACGAAATAGGCGCGTTGGAACTTGTCGATCTCGTAGCTGGTGCGCATCACCGTTTCCAGATCGAAGGGGACATGGTGCGCGTCCTTGCTTTCAATCGCGAATTGAAGTTCCGCAAAGGACGACATCAGCCCGGCGCCGAAAGCCTTCAGCGGTTGGCCGGCTTCCTGTATCAGCCCGTATTCGACGGTGTACCAGTAAAGGCGGCTGATCATCTCGTCGCCGCCAAGCGCGATCAGGTCCTCCGCTTTCTCCCCATACATCTGCATGAAATCGGCAAAGACCGGCTGCGTCAGTGCAGGCACGTGGCCGAAGAAGTCGTGGAACATGTCCGGCTCGACGATGTAGTCGAGCTCTTGTTTCGTCCGCAGCCAGTTGGTCACCGGGAAGCGCCGGCTGGCGAGGTGGACGAAGAAGGCTGGTGCGGGAATGAGGCCCGGCACGGCGACGATTTCCCAACCGGTAAGCTTGCGCAGTTTTTCGCTGACCACATCGAAATCCGGAATCTTGTCTAGCAGGCCCAGCGTGGCGACGCCGTCGAGATAGGACCGGTGTGCCAGCTTTTTGGTCAGCTTCGTCTGGCGGTCGCACAGTGTGCGCCACACCGCCTGCTCGTCGGCGGTGTAGTTGTAGCTCTGCTCGACGGTGAAATCGGAACGGCAGACCGAATAGTCGCCGCGAAGGCCTTGCGCCGCGCATTCGCGGGCGTAGTCGGCAACGTTGATCGTCATGGCTGTTCTCCCTGGAAATCACGACTAACATCGTAAAAATCTAGCCGGATCCGGTGAGGCAAATCCGCTTTGATGATGGCTCGAATACGCGATTTGAGGTAAAAGCCACCACAGCAAAGCTGTAGGAGAGTGAAAGTGCCTCAATTTGACGATTTTGAGATCAAGATGCTCGATATCTTGCAACGTGACGGACGCAAGCCTGTGTCCGAACTGGCCCAGGAGATCGGCCTGTCGACGACGCCATGCGCGCGCCGCTTCGAGGCTCTTCAGAGCGCCGGCATCATCAAGGGCTTTGCTGCTGTGCTCAGCCGCCGCGCCGTCGGCCTGCTGGTCGAGGTGTTCATTCAGGTGCGCCTCGTAACCCACAGCGACGGTTCGCCCGAAACCTTTATCGCTGCCGTGCAGCGCATGGACGAGGTGTCGTCGTGCTGGACGATGACCGGCGACTACGATTTCCTGCTGCATGTGATGGTGCCGTCGGTCGACGAGCTCAACGCCTTCGTCATGCACCGGCTGATGCGGCTCGACGGCGTGCGCGACGTCCACACGCAGCTTGTGCTGCAGAACATCAAGGGGCCGGGCCACGTGCCGCTCGGGCACCTCAGGCGATGAGCCTGTATCTCGGCAAATGCATTTCTGCGGAAAAGCTGCACGGAAACTGCTGAACCGGGCCAGCTGCAGGCCCAGATCGACGACCAGGATGACCGGACCGCCATTGCAAAAGGTCCTTCATGAAAATCGTCCTATCAATCCGCCGCATACCGCCATCGGCAGCCGCGTGCCCGACGACCATTTGCCGCCGCTCGGCCTGCTCGCATTGGGCGGCCCGCTGATCGACGCTGGCCATGAGGTGCGGCTCGTCGATGCCGAGTTCGGGCCGATGCTGCTTGCCGCAGCCGTGCAAGACGCCTTGAGCGGTCATCCCGATTGCATTTTGATCGGCCATTCCGGTTAGACATCGGCGCATCCGACAGCCCTGGAGATCGCACGAATGGTCAAGCACATCGACCCGGCGACGATGGTGATCTATGGCGGCGTGTTCCCCACCTATCACTGGCGCGACATACTTGCCGAAACGGACGTCTTCGACTTCATCGTGCGCGGCGAAGGCGAGGCGACCATCGTCGCGTTGGTTGAGGCGCTGGAAAGGCGCCGGCCGCTGTCTGGCGTGGCGGGCATCGCCTTTCGCGACGATTTGCGCCGTCCCTTTGCCACCAAGCCGGCAAGCACGATCGCCGACCTCGATGAATACCGCATCGGCTGGGACCTGATCGATATCAGTCGTTACAGTTATTGGGGCGGCAAGCGCGCGGTGGTCATGCAGTTTTCTCGAGGCTGCCCGCATCTGTGCAATTATTGCGGCCAGCGCGGTTTCTGGACGCGATGGCGGCATCGCGACCCGGTGAAGTTCGCGCAAGAGATCGCTTGGCTGCACCGCGAGCATGGCGTCGAGCTGATCAACCTTGCCGACGAGAATCCGACCTCGTCCAAAAAAGCCTGGCGCGCCTTTCTCGATGCGATGATCGCCGAGAACGTGCCGGTCCTGATCGTCGGCTCAACCCGCGCAGATGACATTGTTCGTGATGCCGACAGCCTGCATCTCTACCGCAAGGCAGGCGTCATCCGTTGGCTGCTGGGCATGGAAAACACCGATGAGAAGACGCTTGCGTTGATCCGCAAGGGAGGCAGCACCTCGTCCGACCGCGAGGCGATCCGGTTGCTGCGCCTCAATGGCATACTGTCGATGGCGACCTGGGTCGCCGGTTTCGAGGATGAGCGCTTTCGCGATCTCTGGCGCGGCTTCCGCCAGCTCATCGCCTATGATCCGGACCAGATCCAGGCGCTCTATGTCACCCCGCACCGCTGGACGCCGTTCTTCAGGATGGCCAGGGACCGCAAGGTGATCCAGCTGGACGCCCGCCTGTGGGACTACAAGCATCAAGTGCTGCAGATGACCCGACTGAAGCCTTGGATGCTGTTCTTCAGCGTCAAGCTGATCGAACTGGCGGTGCAGTCGCGGCCGAAGGCACTGGCGCGCATCCTGTTCCACAAGGACCCGGAACAGCGCCATTCGATGCGCTGGTACACGCAGATGGGCCGCCGCGTCTGGTTCCGCGAGGTCTGGGGCTTTCTCGCCCGCGACCGCCGCCTGAAGGACGGTCCGACACTGGCCGAATTCTGGGGCGCGCCGCAGGACGAGGAAGAGGAATCGATGGTGTTCGGGCACCCGGCGCGCAAGCTGACACCGCCCGGGATCGCGATTTCGCCGAGCGCCTGATCAGCTCTGGGCAATCTCCTAAAAACATACGCAACGTATGCGTATTGATATACGGAGCGTATGTACCCACTTCGGGGAGACGGGGGTATGTCACAACCGCCCGGAAACCGGAGCGCAGCGATCCAAAACCCTGCAGCCTTGCGAGCGGCTCTCGCCCTTCTCGGCGAAGCCACATCGCGATCGTCGGGAGGTCTGGCCTGCCTTGTCTAGATGGAGTGAAACAATGACCAAACGCGATGCGATCTTCCCTGCCGGTCGGCAGGCCCTCTACGAGATCAACCGCTATTCGGCGGCGATCCGCTCGGGCGACTTTCTGTTCGTCTCAGGCCAAGTCGGCAGCCGCGAGGACGGGTCGCCCGAGCCGGTCTTTGCAAAGCAGGTCCAGCTTGCCTTCGACAATCTCGCGGCAGTGTTGAAGGCCGCCGGCTGCACCTTCGACGATATCGTTGACGTCACCACATTCCACACCGACCCGGCCACACAGTGGGAGGCGATCAACGCCGTTCGGCTGAAGGCGATCGGAGAACCGCCCTACCCGAACTGGACCGCGGTGGGCGTGAACTGGCTGGCTGGCTTCGATTTTGAAATAAAAGTCATCGCGCGCCTTCCTCAGCCCAGCTAATCGACTGGCGGCGCGACCAAGGCCGCCGCTTATGGCACGATCAGCGTGCCGGCGCCGTGCTCGGTGAACAGCTCGAGCAGCACCGAATGCGGCGTCTTGCCGTTGAGGATGACGACGCCTTCGACGCCGCGCTCGATCGCCTCGATGCAGGTCTCGACCTTGGGGATCATGCCGCCCGACACCGTGCCGTCCTTGATCAAGGCCTTTGCCTCGGTCACGGTCAGCTCGTCGATCAGCTTCTTGTTCTTGTCGAGCACGCCGGGCACGTCGGTGAGGAACAACAGGCGTGTCGCCTGGCAGGCGCCGGCAATCGCGCCGGCAAAGGTGTCGGCGTTGATGTTGTACGTGTGGCCGTCGCGGCCCGGCGCCACCGGCGCCAGCACCGGGATCATTTCGGATCGTGCCAGAAGGTCGAGCAATGTGCGGTCGACCTCGACCGGCTCGCCGACGAAGCCGAGATCAAGCACGCGCTCGATGTTGGAGTCCGGGTCGATCATGGTCTTGCGCGCCTTTTCGGCGAAAACCATGTTGCCGTCCTTGCCGCACAGGCCGATCGCCCACTCGCCCTCGGCATTGATCAGCGCGACGATCTCCTTGTTGATCGAGCCGGCCAGCACCATCTCGACGATCTCGACCGTCTTCTGGTCGGTGACACGCAATCCGCCCTCGAACTTCGATTCGATGCCCATCTTGCTCAGCATGGCGCCGATCTGCGGCCCGCCGCCATGGACGACGATCGGATTGACGCCGGATTGTTTGAGCAGCGCGATGTCGCGGGCGAAGGCCTTGCCGAGCGCAATATCGCCCATGGCATGGCCGCCATATTTCACCACCACCGTCTTGTTCTCGTAGCGCTGCATATAAGGCAGCGCCCTCGAAAGCAGCGCGGCCTGCATTTCGGCGGTGGCGGCGACGTCCGTCATCGGCATTGTTCCCAGCTTGAAATGATCGGCGGCGTCTTAGCGGGAATTGCGGCGGGGCGCAAACGGCGTTGCTGTGACATCAGGTGAAATCGGCCTGCTTCTATGCTGGCATTCGCAGCGGCGCCCGCCGCGCCTGCCATCCCGAAATCTTTTCCATTTGCGCAGCGAGGGACAGAAGCGTCTCTTCGTCGCCGGGCCGGCCGGCGGCCTGGATGCCGACCGGCAGGCCGGCATCGGTGACATGGACAGGCAGCGTGATCGACGGCTGACCGCTGACGTTCTGGATCGCCGGCCAGTGGGTGAACCACAGGCTCTTGTCCATCAACTGCCCAAACAGCGGCTTGAATATCAGCAGCCGGGCGAGGCGCAGCCTGTCGAGCACGTCCTCTATGAACGCATCTGCGCCTTTCGGGTCCATGGCGCCGCAGGCGAGTGGCGGATGGGCAATAACAGGCATCAGCACGGCATCGTATTGCGCGGTCTCGGTGATCAGGCGGCGCGATACGGCATGCAGCCGCTGCAGGCCGGCATAGGTCTCGCCGGCCGAGACGATCTCGCCGAAGCGGCTCATCAGACGCGTGGCGCGCTCGACGTCGCCTGAGACGGAGCGTCCGACACGCAACGCTTCAGCGCGCATCGTACCGGCCACCGCCGCGGCGACAATCTTGCAGAAATCGGCCATGAAATCACGATCGATATAGGGCAGGTCGATCTCCTCGATCGTATGGCCGCCTTCGCGCGCCAACGCCACGGCCGTGTCCAGCGCCGTCAGCGTCTCGACCGATATCGGCAGGCCGAGCGGCGATTTCCGGTAGACGGCAAGTTTCAGCTTGCCGGGGTCACGCGCTGCTGCGGCAGCGAAAGTTCCTTTCGGCGGCGGCGCCGCATAGGGCGCCATCGGATCGGGTCCGTGAGTCAGGTCGAGCAGCAAGGCCGAATCCCGGACCGAGCGGGCAAGCGCGTGGTCGACGACCAGGCCGTACCAGCTTTCGGTGACGAGCGGTGACAGCGGCACGCGGCCGCGCGAGGTTTTCAGCCCGACCAGCCCGGTGCAGGCGGCGGGAACGCGGATCGAGCCGCCGCCATCCGAAGCATGCGCCACCGGAACGACGCCGGCCGCGACTAGCGCCGCCGCCCCTCCAGACGAGCCGCCGCTGGTATGCGCCGTGTTCCACGGATTGCGGGTGATGCCGAAAGCGGCGGATTCGGTCATCAGCCTCAGCCCATGTTCGGGCGAGGTGCTGGTGGCGATCGGGACAAGGCCAGCGGCCAGATGGCGTTCAGTCATCACCGAGTCGAAATCGGCAACGAAAGCCGGAATGCGGCTGCCGCCATGCGTCGGCACGCCTTTCATGGCGATGCCGAGATCCTTCAGCGCAAAAGGCACGCCGGCCAGCGGCAGCTTGCGGTCGATGGTTTTCGTCCGCGTCCGCGCCGCCTCGTAAAGCGGCTCGGCGATGGCGTTGATGTCCGGGCGGGTGGCCTCGGCCCGCGCAATCGCCGCATCGACGAGCTCCTGCGGTGTGATCTCGCCCTTGCGCACCAGGCTGGCAAGCCCGGTTGCGTCGTGCTCCCACAAGACCTGTTCAACCGACATTGCCGCTCTCCCCGCTATGAGAAGGCTAGCGGTTGCGGATTTTCTTGGCAATCGAAGTCCACGACGCTCCCGGTGCACAAGAACGCTTCCGCCGTTGCAAATACATTGCAATTGCCTAATTTGGCAGCCGATGACGCCGCGGGACATCAGCAACCTGATCGTTCGGACTTCGATGAAGGACCGGGCTGCGTTCGATCTGCTCTACCGGCAGACCAGCGCGAAACTTTTCGGCGTCTGCCTTCGTGTATTGAAGGACCGGGGAGAGGCAGAAGAGGCGCTGCAGGAGGTCTTCGTCAAGATATGGACGAAGGCGGATCGTTTCGCCGTCTCGGATCTAAGCCCGATTTCCTGGCTGGTGGCCATTGCGCGCAATCATGCGATCGATCGCATCAGGGCGCGGCGAGAGCCTGCCGCCTATATCGATGCTGCGCTCGAGGTGGCCGATCCGGCGCCGGGACCAGAGGCTGCGGCTGTTGCGGGCGGTGAATCCGAGCGCATCTATCGTTGTCTCGACGAATTGGAAAAGGACCGGGCGGCGGCCGTCCGGGGCGCCTATCTGGACGGCGAAAGCTATGCCGAACTGGCGGCACGCCACGACGTGCCGCTGAACACGATGCGGACCTGGCTGCGGCGCAGCCTGTTGAAGCTCAGAGAGTGTCTGGAAAGATGACGCTGGAAGAGGATAACGGACCGGAACCTGGGGGCGACGACCTGTTCGCCGCCGAATATGTTCTTGGCGTGCTGGCCGCGGACGAACGCGAGATTGCGTCACGCCGCATCGACGCGGACGCCTCTTTTGCGCGCCTTGTCGATGCATGGGAGGCGCATCTTTCGCCTATCGCAGGCGCCTATCCGGAGACAGAGCCTCCGATCAGGGTCAAGGAGGCAATAGATCGCCAGCTGTTCGTAGCAGAGCCTCGCGCCGGCCTCTGGTCGAGCCTTGCCTTCTGGCGCGGTCTTGCCGCAGCTTCCGTCGTGGCGCTGGCGATCACCATCGCCGTGCCTTACCTCAACCCGCCGGTCGAACAGCCGCGGCTTGTCGCCTCGCTGGCCGCTGACGGCAGCGACGTCAGATATCTTGCCGTCTATGACGCCGCCCATCGCGAGGTCGGCCTGTCGCATGTCTCGGGCGAGCGTGCCGCCGGCAAGGATTTCGAGCTGTGGATGATCGAGGGCAAGAATGCGCCGGTCTCGATGGGCGTCATCCCGGCCGGTCAGACCGCGCATATGACCATCTCGCCGGCCGTTCAGGAAAAGCTTGCGCAGGGCGCCGTGCTTGCGGTTAGCCTCGAGCCGGCCGGTGGTTCGCCGACCGGTCAGCCGACCGGCCCCGTGGTCGCTGCGGGCGATTTGAAGAGCATCTGATCGCATCTGTCTTCTCGCTCTTACGAGAAGATTTTAATCTATCTCCTATGGTTGAATGAGCTTATGAACATACAACCGAGCATGGACCTGCTCTGAATCGCCGTTATGAAAGGTAAGATTTTCTCCGGAGCGACGAAACTCACGCACTTATCTCCCGTATCTCCTTGCGCCCCCAAAGAGGGGAAAGATAAACTGAGGAGATTGACATAATGCGTAAATCCGCCACCCTTTTGCTTGCCGGAACGGTCGCCGTCTCCGCGCTCGCCACCGCCGCCTATGCCCAGAATCCGATGGTCGGCGGCGCCGCCATGTATGCAACCAAGAACATCGTCGAGAACGCCGTCAATTCGAAAGATCACACGACACTGGTCGCGGCCGTCAAGGCCGGTGGTCTCGTCGAGACGCTGCAGAGTGCCGGTCCCTTCACCGTGTTCGCGCCAACCAACGAGGCGTTTGCCGCGCTTCCGGCCGGCACGGTCGACACGCTGCTCAAGCCCGAAAACAAAGACAAGCTGGTCAAGATTCTGACCTGCCACGTCATCGCTGCCAAGGCGCTGGCCGCCGACGTCACCAAGATGGTCATGGACGATGGCGGTGCGCACAAGGCCAAGACGGCCGGTGGCTGCGAGCTGACGCTCAAGGCCGATGGCGGCAAGGTCACGGTGACCGACGAGAACGGCAATGTCGCCAATGTGACGATTGCCGATGTCGAGCAGTCGAACGGCGTCATCCACGTCATCGACAAGGTTCTTATGCCGAAGATGTAACGAAGGGCCTGCTGCCAGCGAAGATATGGGCGAGGCTCCATGCCGATAGCGTGGGTTCCGCTTGCGTGACCCGCGCAATCGACAAGCGTACACTCCGCGCCGTCCCCCGCCCTCCAAGCGTGGGGCCCGGTGCGGAGTATCCGTTTTCAGGAGCTAGCCGTCACCGGCTTTTGATTTCCGTATGACGGTCGAATTTGGCAGACGGATAACAGGAGAAATGATCATGAACCGTCGCGATCTTCTTTTGAGCGGTGCGGCTGCCATCGGGGTGGCTGCAGGTGCCGCAGTGCTGTTGCGCATGGGCAGACCGCAGGATGCGGGGGCGGCCGAAACCTTCGAGGTCACCAAGACCGAGGCCGAGTGGCGCGCCGTGCTGTCTGACGCGGCTTTCAATGTGCTGCGCAAGGAAGGCACCGAATATCCGGGCACCAGCCCGCTGCTCAACGAGCACCGCAAGGGCATCTTCGCCTGCGCCGGCTGCGACCTGCCGCTCTATTCGTCCGAGACGAAGTTCGATTCCGGCACCGGCTGGCCAAGCTTCTGGCAGGAGATTCCCAATGCCGTCGGCAAGACCGTGGACAGGTCTCTCGGCATGACCCGCACCGAGGTCCATTGCCGCCGCTGCGGCGGCCATCTCGGCCATGTCTTCGACGACGGGCCGCCGCCAACCGGCTTGCGCCATTGCATCAATGGCGTTGCCCTGGCCTTCAAGCCGGCCACGGCCTGACGGCTTGAATTCGAGCGCGACCGCCGTCAGCGTTCATTCAGCCATCAGCGTTCATCCAGAATGGCGAGGGCCGCGAGCGTCAGCAGAATCGACGGAACCACCTTGACGAGGGGGCCGGATCGAGCCAAAGCACAGGTTCGGTGAACGTTGCGGCAAGCAGATAGACAAACGTCAGGAAAAGCATGCCGATCAGCGCGCGTCTTGCCCAGGGTCGGAAAAGAACCGCAAGCCCGAGCATGATGTCGGCGAGACATGTCGCGACCACCATGATGCCTGCAAGGCGATCGGGCAGAAAGGCGAGATGGCTTTGCGCCGCCTCGAATGTGAGGAACGGCGCGAGGCCGGAAGTTAGCCAGAAAAGCGCCAGGATCATAATGATTGGCGACTTCAGCAGATAGAGGCGGGCGAACCAGAGATCCTGGACGCCCGAAGGGACGGCGGCGAGCGTCTCGGCCGTCGACGACAGGCGCGGGCGGTGGTCATGTGGTCGCCGGTTTTCAATGCCACCTGACATGACTGCCATGGCGGTAGAGCGGAGCGGCGAACGCCAACCAAGCCTGCCGGCCATGTCGGCGAACCATGTCACCGGCCGAGCGACCGCCGATGGCATGGAAATCACCGGCGCGGCAGGAAGGCCGAGCCAGCTGCGATGCAATAGGACGAGTTCTCTGAGCGTGAGCCTTTCGTCGCTGCCAAGAGCGACGTCGGATCCGGCTGGCAGCGTGTCCTGGATGGCCGCGCTGACGGCGCTGGCGACATCGTCGAGTGCGACCGTCGTAACGAGGCTTTCAGCGTAAACCAGCGGAATGACCATGGGAAAGGCTGCGAGAGCCCTTAGCAATGCGGATCCGCCATGCGCGTTGCGGCCGAGCACAAGCGCCGGACGCAGAATGACATGGCGTACGCCACTTGCCACGAGAGCCGTGTCCGCTCGCCTTTTGGTGCTGAGAAAAGGAATGTCGCGGTCAGCGGTTTCCGTTTCCGCCGATATCTGAATGATCAGCAGCCTCTGGTCGCGCGCCGCCTCATAGAGGGCGAGCATCGCCCGTTCCTGGGTGGCACTCAGATCGTCTGAGAGCCCATCCTGAAGCGCGCCGGCGCAATTGACGACAACCTGCTGCTCATCCAGCACGTGCTGCCAGCTGACGCCCTGCGTCATGCCGGCGAGATCGGCCTTCAGCCAGCGAACGAACGGCATCTTCAACGAGGCACGCGCGATATCACGCCCAAGCCCCGTGACCTGATGGCCTTCGTCCGCGAGTTTCCTTGCGACGGCGGAACCGATGAAACCGGTCGCGCCGAGAATCAGGATATTCATCCCGGAACTTTAGCCCAAACCATCTAATGCATGTCGCCCAAAAGTGGCAGCGGTTTTGGGGGAACGACATGCAAAGACCTAAAGCCCGGCGCGTGGTTCCCATCACACGCGACGCGCCTACTGCCTTTTAAGATTTTGCGCATGACCCCGAAAATTGCTTTTCGGGGTCATGCGCGAGGATGCCGGGCGGGGGGTCCCGGCGCTCCTCAGTGTCCGCCACCACCGCCACCGGCCGCGGCAGGTTTGCGGATGAACAGGGTGAAGAGTCCCAGCGTGGCGAACAACACGGTCAGCATGAAGAACACGTCCATGAAAGACAGCAGCGACGCCTGCTGCTGGACCATGCCTGATAGTTTGGAGATCGCCGCCTTGGAGGCGTCAAGTCCGGCAGTCTGCTCGAAGTTGAGCGTCATGTTCTGCAGCTTTTCCTGTGCTGCGGCACTGCCCCATTGCACGTGCTCTGAGAGCCTTGCGTAGTGGAAGGCGTTGCGGTCGATCAGCACCGTGTTGATGACGGCAAGGCCAACCGCGCCGCCGAGATTGCGGGTCAGGTTGAACAGGCCCGACGCGTTCTTCAACCGCTCGGGCGGCAAGGTTCCGAGCGCGATGTTGTTGATCGGCACCATGCACAGCATCATCGAGCAGCCGCGCAGGATCTGCGGGATCAGCAGCTCATAAAAATCCCAGTCGGCGGTGAGATGCGTCATCCACCAGGTCCCCGTGGCGAAGCCGAAGAAGCCGATCATCATCATCAGACGCGGGTCCATCTTGTTCGACAGGATGCCGGAAATCGGGGCGGTGAAGAACATGGCCAGGCCGCTGACGAACAGCGCCTCGCCGATCATCAGGGAATCGTAGCCGCGGATGCGCCCGAGGAACACGGGATAAAGATAGGTCAGCCCGTAGAGGCCGATGCCGACGACGAAGGAGAACAACGAGCCGAAAGCGAAGTTGACGTTGGTGAAGGCCTTCAGGTCGACAATCGGCTCCTCGGCTGTAAAAGCGCGCCAGAAGAACAGCGCCGCGCCGACGGTCATGATGGTGGCGCAGATGAACACCGCCTGATCCTGCAGCCAGTCGTTGTTAGGACCTTCTTCCAGCACATATTCCATGCAGCCCAGGAAGGCCGCCATGCCGGCAAGGCCCCACCAGTCGAACTTGCTGAACAGCTTGAGATTGGGCTTGTCGAAGTCGATCAGCGACCAGGCGGCTGTCGTCACCAGAATGCCGGGCACGATGTTGACGAGGAACAGCCAGTGCCAGGACATGGCGTGACTGATATAGCCGCCGACAGTCGGGCCGATGGTCGGCGCCAGCGTCGCCACCAGGCCGATCATCGGCGAAACGATGGCGCGGCGCGACGGCGGGAAGATGGTGAAGGCGGCTGCAAAGACGCTCGGGATCATGCCGCCGCCGATGAAGCCCTGCACGGCGCGGTAGACGATCATCTGGTCGATATTGGTTGCGGTCGCGGCAAGAGCGCTTGCCGCAGTGAAGCCTGCCGCCGAGATCGTGAACAGCACCCGCGTCGACAGCATCCGGCTGAGGAAGCCGGACAGCGGGATCATGACCACCTCGGCGATCAGATAGGCGGTCTGCACCCACGGGATTTCGTCGGAGCTGGCGCTCAAGCCCGCCTGGATCTCGGCCAGCGAGGCCGAGACGATCTGGATGTCCAGGATCGCCATGAACATGCCGAACACCATCGCCAAGAAAGCGATGACGCGCCGTGTGGAAATGGTGTCAGGCGTAGCCGGCCTCGCCGGCGGCGATCCTGCCGTCACGGTTGCCGTTGCCATGGCATTGCTCCCAAGCGGCCGCTCAGTTCGACGCGGCCGGCGCTGTGCGGCTGTCGACGGCGACGACGACGCTGAGGCCGGCGCGCAGCTTGCCGGTCTTCAGCACGTCGGCCGGCACGTCGATGCGAACCGGCACACGTTGCACGACCTTGGTGAAGTTGCCGGTGGCGTTTTCCGGCGGCAGCAGCGAGAACACCGCGCCGGAGGCCGGTGCCAGCGACGACACCGTGCCTTCAAAGTCGTGACCGTCGATAGCGTCGACCGAAATCCTGACCTTTTCGCCAGGCACCAGCCGGGCAAGCTGGGTTTCCTTGAAATTTGCGACGATATAGAGCTTGTCCATCGGCACGATAACGGCGAGCTTCTGTCCAGGGCTGATCAGGTCGCCCTGCTCGACCGAGCGGTTGCCGACCACACCGTCATAGGGCGCGCGCAGCACGGTGAAGGACAGGTCCCGCGCGGCCTTGTCCCGGGCAAGCTGCAGCGACGCCAGTGTGCTTGCCGTCTCCGCGCGCTGCGCCTGAAGCACACCGATATTGGCCTGCGCCGCTGCGATCTGGGCGTCGGCGCCGACAAGGGCGGCATTGGCCTGCTCGACCGCGGTCTGGGCATCATCCAGTTGAGCTTGGGTGCCGACACGCGTCTTGAGCAATTGGGCGGCGCGCGCTTGAGCTCGCGCCGCATTGTTGGCGGCTGCCTGGTCGGCGGTCTTCTGCGCCCGCGCCTGCTCGAGCGATGCGCGCGCCGCCTCGGTCTGGGCGTCGATACGGTCGAGCGTCTTGCTCAAGGTGGCGATCTGCGCCTCGGCCTGGGCGACCGCTATTTTATAGTCGCCATTGTCGACGACCAGCAGAGGGTCGCCGGCCTTGACCTGCTGGTTCTCGGTCACCTTGACCTGATCGACATAGCCGGAAATTTTCGGCGAGATGAACGCCATGTCGGCCTGGACATAGGCATCGTCGGTTGAGATCATGAAACGCCCGTCGGTCCAGTAGTCGTAGCCATACCAGGCGCCTGCGCCCAGCAATCCAAGCGCGATGATGGGCAACAGAAAGGAGCGTGCCGAACGTTTCTTTTTGGCCGGCGTCTCGGCCGGAGGACTTATTGCGGGCTCGGTCGGTGCGGTCGGCGCTTCGGTCGCTGGCGCAATCTTGGCGTTGGGGAAAGGACGGACTTCGGCGGTGGGGGTCGCGTTCGAGGACATGGAATCTCTCTGGGTCTCTGGAGACTGGGCATTCTCTCTGGAAAATCAGTCAGACTGAACCGTTCGGTGCGATGTGAACATTGACTTAGCGCGGAGAGAGGCCCATATCAAGGGTGATCGAACCGATCGGTTCGAATATTTTTCGAGGTGTGACGTTATGACCGAAGCCGACAAGGACCAGTGCGATCTGCTGGATGGCCTGCGTCGCGGCCGTCCGGCGGCGGGGCAAGACCCGGTCAAGCGCAGCCAGATCATCGAAGGCGCGCGCCGTGTCTTCATCGACAAGGGTTTTGAAGCGGCGTCGATGAACGACATCACCCGCGAGGCCGGCGTTTCCAAGGGCACGATCTATGTCTATTTCGCCAACAAGGAAGAGCTGTTCGAAGCACTGATCGAGGAAGAACGCGGCACGATCTTCAAGAACATGTACGATATGCTCGACCGCGCCGACGACCTTCGCGAGACGCTGGTGAAGTTCGGCAAGGTGCTGTCCCTCAAGATCACGTCGGCCAAGGTCATCCAGGCGCAGCGCACGGTAATCGGCGCGTCCGACAGGATTCCCGAACTTGGCGCGCGTTTTTATGAACGCGGCCCGAAACGCGGCCACGACAAGGTCGTTGCTTTTCTCAATGCCGCCATCGAGCGCGGCCTGCTGCGGATCGACGATGTCGATCTTGCCGCCTATCAGTTCACTGAGCTGTGCCTTGCTGGCCTTTTCCGCCAGTGCATATTCGCCTACCGCACCAAAGCCCCGAGCCAGGAAGAAATCGACCACATCGTCAGGTCGGGCGTCGGCATGTTCCTGAAAGCTTACGGCACCGAAACGCTTGCCACGGAAGAAAGCACCCAGACGATTGCACTAGAGGCAAAGTCCTAGCCGCCATTGGCTGCCAGCACGATCGCCGCGCGCAATTCCTCGAGGCCCTCGCTCTTTTCCGACGACGTGGCGAGAACGAACGGAAACGCGGCCGGCCGCTTCTTGATCTTCGCAAGCGTCTCTTCGATCAATCGCGGCACGCCGGCCGCCTTGATCTTGTCGGTCTTGGTCAGCACGACCTGGTAGGACACCGCCGCCTTGTCGAGCAGCGACAGCACCTCATCGTCCTTGGCCTTGATGCCGTGGCGGGCGTCGATCAGCACGTAGACGCGCTTCAGCGTGACGCGGCCCTTGAGATAGTCGAATACGAGTTTCGTCCAGTCGTCGACCTTTTCCTTGGGCGCGGTGGCGTAGCCGTAGCCCGGCATGTCGACCAGCGCCATCGGCGGCAGATCGGCGCCTTCGCCGGAAAATCCACCCGGAACGAAATAGTTGAGTTCCTGCGTCCGCCCCGGCGTGTTGGATGTCCGCGCCAGCCCCTTCTGGTTGACCAGCGCGTTGATCAGCGACGATTTGCCGACATTCGAGCGGCCGGCAAAGGCGATCTCCGGCGGTCCTTCCGGCGGCAGGAATTTCATTGCCGGCACGCCGCGGATGAAGATCCACGGCCGCGTGAACAGCTCGATGCCGATCACGGTCTTGTTCAACGCGTTCAAACCGCTGCCTCCAGAAGAGAAATATCGGCGCCACGAATGGCATTGAGGTTGCGGCTGATCTTTTCCACCGGCCAGTCCCACCACGCCGCCGCCAAAAGCCGCCAGATGGTCCTGTCGTCGAAGCGCATCTTCACCACCTTGGCCGCATTGCCGGCGACGATCGCATAGGGTGGCACGTCATGCGTCACCACCGATTTTGCCGCAACGATGGCGCCATGGCCGATCGTCACGCCGGGCAGGATCACCGCTTCCATGCCGATCCATACATCATTGCCGAGCACTGTGTCGCCGCGCAATTCCTTCGACCAGGTCGCCGGGTCGAAACCCTCTTCCCAGCCATGACCGAAGATGTTGAACGGATAGGTCGAAAAGCCGAACATGGCATGGTTGGCGCCGTTCATGATGAAGCGGGCGCCCTCGGCGATGGCGCAGAACTTGCCGATGATCAGCCGGTCGCCGATGAACGGATAATGATGCAGCACGCATCGCTCGGCGAATTTGTCTGGTCCGTCCGGATCGTCATAATAAGTGAAGTCGCCGATCTCGATGTTCGGCGCCGTGACCAGCCCCTTCAGGAATCCGACGCGGGTATGCATCGGGATCGGGTGCTTGATGTTGGGGTTGGGTCCGATCATGGTCTGGCTCCATCGGCGAAACAAACGGGCAAGGTCAAAATAGCGCGATCCGCCCGGCAGCACCAACCGCGTGCGCAGCGGATCATCCTTACCTGTTCATCGAGGGAGCGCTCCTGAAACGAGAGCGACTTATAGGGATGTGTCACGGCGGCGTCTACCGCCGGGCCGACTGGTTTCGCCGTTCGGCGGCGGCTCGGCTTGTGCGAAAAAGCCCCGGAACCGGGGCTTTCCTTGATTCGCAAAGAGAGGGCGCCGGCTACTCCGCCGGCGACGGTTTCTTCCGGAAAAGCGCTACCAGATTGTCCCACAGTTCGATCTTGGCGCCCTGCCGCTTCATGATCACGCCTTGCTGGATGATCGAAAGCAAATTGTTCCAGGCCCAGTAGATGACCAGGCCGGCCGGGAAGCCTGCCATCATGAAGGTGAAGATGACAGGCATCCAGGTGAAGATCATGGCCTGCGTCGGGTCCGGCGGCGTCGGGTTCATGCGCATCTGCAGGAACATGGTCACGCCCATGATCAGCGGCCAAACGCCGACCATCAACATATGCGGCAAGGTGATCGGGATGAGGCCGAACAGGTTGAAGATCGAGGTCGGGTCGGGCGCCGCCAGATCCTGGATCCAGCCGAAGAACGGTGCGTGCCGCATCTCGATGGTGATGTAGAGCACCTTGTAGAGCGCGAAGAAGACCGGGATCTGCAGCGCCACCGGCCAACAGCCGGCGAGCGGATTGATCTTCTCGGTCTTGTAGAGCTCCATCATCGCCTGTTGCTGCTTCATCTTGTCGTCCGCGTATTTCTCGCGGATCTCAAGCATCTTTGGCTGCACCTTCTTCATGTTCGCCATCGACGCGTAGGATTTGTTGGCAAGCGGGTAGAAGACGGCCTTGACGACGACGGTGGTGGCGAGGATGGCCAGACCGAAATTGCCGAAGAATTTGTACATCGTGTCGATCAGGTAGAACATCGGCTTGGTGATCCAGATGAACCATCCCCAGTCGATCAAACGGTCGAACAGCCTGATATGACGATCTTGCGCATAGGCGTTGACCTTGGCGACTTCCTTGGCGCCGGCGAAGATCTCGGTCTCTACCGTCGCCGATTGGCCGGCATCAACATTGATCGGGTCGGTGAGGAAGTCGGCCTGGTAGCGAGGGCGGCCGTCCTCGAAATAGGCGTAGCGCGGCTGGAACGGCTGCTTCTCGGTCGGCACCAGCGTCACCGCCCAGTATTTGTCGGTGATGCCCAGCCAGCCATCGGTCGACTTGCCCGGTGTGAACTGCTTGTCCTCCTCGACGGCCGCGTATTTGTGTTCCTGCAGCCCTTCCGTGCCGGTGACGCCGATCAGCCCCTCATGCAGCACATAGATGCTGGCAACGGCAGGCTTGTCGAAGCGGGTGACACGGCCGTAATTCGACAGGGTAACGGCGGTCGAACCCGAATTCTGCACCGTGTCCGAAACAGTGAACATGTAGTCGCTGTCGACGGAGAAGGTGCGCTTGAAGGTCAGGCCCTTGTCGTTGGTGAAGGTCAGCGTGACCGGCGTCGCCGGCGTCAGCGTCGCATTGCCGTCGACGGTCCACGCCGTTTCCGGCCCCGGCACCGCGCCGGTCTTGTCGCTGCCGACAAAGCCGATCTCGGCATAGTAGCCGGTAGGCAGCGCCGCCGGGTTGAGCAGCTCGATCTCGGGCGAGTTCTTGTCGACCGTCGTCGTGTAGTGCTTGAGCCTGAGGTCGTCGAGACGGGCGCCGGTGAGATTGATCGAGCCCTCCAGGCTGGGTGTGTCGATCTTGACGCGCGGGGTCGACGCCAGCGCCTGCTCGCGGCCGGCCGGCGTCGTGCCGTCGGTTCCCGGTGCGTTGGGGCCTGCTGCATTGGGAATGGCGCCTTGCGGCGGCACCGGCGTTTCGCTACCGCCCGGACTGGTGGCTTGGGCCGCCTTCTTCTGCTCCGCTACCCGCTGTTCTTCGATGCGGGCCTTCTCGCGCTGTGCCTCGCTCTGCGGCAGCACGTAAAAATACTGCCAAAGCGACAGGATCAGCACCGACAGCGCGATGGTGATGAAGAAGTTCCGGTTGTTTTCCATCGAAAGCCTTGGCCTATCGTGTTCCGCGCAATCGGCGGGAGAGTTCGGCCTTCAATTGGCCGAACGGAGTGGTAAGCACGTCTTCGCGCCCGACGATGACATAGTCATTGCCAGGCGCCATGTCACCCGCGGCATGGGTGCGCACGGCTTCCCTCAGCCGCCGCCGGATGCGGTTGCGCACGACTGCGTTGCCGACCTTCTTGGTGACCGTGTAGCCGACGCGAGGCGCCTCTGCGTCGCTGCGGTCCAGAACCTCGACGAGAAAAAGCCGCCCGCGGCGCTTTTCGCCACGCCGGACAGCCAGGAATTCCGCGCGCTTCAGAAGCCGCTTGGGATGTGCTCCCACTGGCTTGCCGGTTGCGGGCAACGATCTCGTCTTCCGTTCAGGCGCTGAGCCGCTTGCGACCGCGGTTGCGGCGGGCTGCGACGACGCCACGACCACCCTTGGTGGCCATGCGGGCACGAAAACCGTGCCGACGTTTGCGGACGAGTTTGGACGGTTGGTAGGTACGCTTCATTTGTTTTAATACCGCGGGGTGCGGCCCTTCTTGATTCTGTCACTCTGTAACAGGAGCTTTGCCGGGTCGGTTTTGGCGCGATCGAAACCGCGCCGGGACGAATGGCCCGAGCGTGAGCGGGCTTATAGAAAGAAGGGTTTTGGAAGTCAATCCGGCGCCGTCATGGCCGATGACTGAAGTGATGGCCGAACTCTGGGCGGTCTTATCCCGTATTGGGACGAAGGATGAAATTGGCAAAAAAGCCGCAATGGCCTAATCTTGGCTGATCAAGTGATCGTGAAGAAAAAGCAGCATGAGTGAAATCCCATCCGCGGACGAAGGGACCGACCGGGCGACGGCCGCCGCCCGGACCGTGCCTTTGTCGCGTGGATTGTCGACAAAGCTCCTGCTGCTCACGATCGTCTTCGTGCTTCTGGCCGAGGTCCTTATCTTTCTGCCCTGGATCGCCAGCTACCGAATGAGTTGGCTGAAGGAAAGGCTGAGCACCGCCGCGGCGGTCTCGATCGTGCTGGTGCAGGGAGAGCCAGCCTCGCTGTCGCGCGCCGCGCAGAACGACGTGCTGACGGCGATCGGCGCCAAGGCGATCGCCGTGCGCGACGGCGGCGTCTCGCGCCTTCTGGTCGTGGCTGAAATGCCGCCGCACGTCGACGAGCATATTGACATCGCCAATGTCGGCCTGGTCCAGGGCATGACCAGTGCTTTGGACACGCTGTTTTTCGGTGGCGAGCGGATGCTGCGCGTTTTCGGGCCGGTCGGCGACAGCGACAAGGAATTCGAGCTGATCATGCCCGACTACAGCCTGCGCAATGCCATGCTCATCTATTCGCGCAACGTCGCCTTCGTCTCGCTGCTGATCTCGCTGTTCACCGCCATGCTGGTCTATGCCGCTATCGACCTGATCATGATCGGTCCGATCCGGACGATGACGCGTTCGATGCTGGCCTTCTCCGAGGCGCCCGACGATCCCGGGCGGATCATCCACCCTGCCGCCCGCGCCGACGAAATCGGCGTTGCAGAGCGCGAGCTCTCGCAGATGCAGGAGCGGCTCCAGAAGATGCTCTCCGAGCAGAAGCATCTTGCCGACCTCGGTCTCGCCGTGTCGAAGATCAATCACGACATGCGCAACATCCTGGCGTCGGCGCAGCTGATGTCGGACCGCTTGCGTCAGGTCAAGGACCCGACCGTGCAGGCCTTCGCGCCGAAACTGCTGCGCGCGCTCGATCGTGCCGTATCCTATTCGGAAGGTGTGCTTTCTTATGGCCGCACCCAGGAGCCGCCGCCTTCGCGCCGCAGGCTCAGGCTGCGCCAGCTGGTCGACGACGTCCACGGCCTGCTCGACACCGAAGGCGGCATCGAATTCGTCAACGCCGTCGATCTGGCTTTCGAGGTGGATGCCGATTCCGATCAGCTCTTTCGCGTGCTCACCAATCTTTGCCGCAACGCCGTGCAGGCGATGGCGGCGGACGCGGAAAGCGCGGTGGTGCGCCGGTTGGCGGTGTCGGCAGAGCGCGTCGGCAGCGTCAGCCGTATCACCGTCACCG
>NZ_RZTA01000078.1:0-31296 GCF_004023115.1 Mesorhizobium sp. M6A.T.Cr.TU.017.01.1.1 | reverse complement strand
AGCCTATGTCGAGCAAAGCCTCGCTCGTCTGCGCAATACAGCGATCCGCCATCGCAACCACCAGATCGCCACCGACGGCTCGCAAAAGATCGTGCAGCGGCTTCTCAACCCGATCCGCGACCAGTTGCGGCGCGGCGAAAGCATCGCGCTCTTGTCGGTCCCGGTCGCAGGCTGGATGGCCTATCTGATCCGCTCCTCGGCACGGTTCGGCAGGCACCGGCCGGTGTCCGATCCTTATGCCGACAGAATCGCCGGCATTGCCGACGCGGTCGGCGCCGACACGAGGGCTTTGGCAGCCGCGATCCTCGCCATCGACACGATCTTCGATCCGGAGCTTGCCGCAAATGGCGATTTCCGCAGGGCTATCACATCAGCCCTCGACGGCCTGCTCTCAGACAACCCGATGGCAGTCGTCAGGCGAAGTTTGGAACAACCCGAGGTTGCCCGGTTGAAGCGGCCCGCACAATCGGCATAGTAAGGGGAAGGGAGGCAATATGAAGCTCGGACTGCTCACCGCACCGTTTGCGGACACCTCGCTTGGCGAGGTTTCCGACTGGGCAAGTTCTGCCGGCTTCGAGGCGCTGGAGATCGCCTGCTGGCCGAAATCCTCCGGCGGCGCCCGGCGCTATGCCGGCACCAGCCATATCGATGCCGCCTCGACATCGGCCTCGCAGGCCAAGGAAATCGTCGCCTCGTTGGCGGAGAAGAACCTGACTGTGTCGGGCCTCGGCTATTACCCCAATCCGCTGCACCCTGATGCGGCGCATCGCGCGGCGATCATCGACCATCTGAAGAAGGTGATCGTGCTGGCGAGCCATATGGGCGTGCCTGTCGTCAACACCTTCTGCGGCGGCGACGCTTCGAAAACCATCGACGCCAACTGGCAAGAGGCGCTCAAGGTCTGGCCCGCCATAACAGCCCATGCGCGAGACCATAGCGTGAAGCTCGCCTTTGAAAACTGCCCGATGATCTTCAGCTATGACGAGTGGCCGGGCGGGCACAACATCGCCTATTCGCCCTATATCTGGCGCCGCATCCTTGAAGCCTGGGGCGGCGATGTCGGCATGAACTTCGACCCGTCGCATCTGGTCTGGCAGATGATCGACCAGGCCCGTTTCATCAGAGAATTCGGTCCGTACATGCTGCATGTCCATGCCAAGGACCTGATGATCGATCCTGATGGACTTTACGAGCGCGGCATCCTCTCGGCCGGCATAGGCTGGCAGGTGCCGCGCATGCCGGGGCTCGGCGATGTCGACTGGAATGTGATCTTCTCCGGTCTCTATCGCGCAGGGTATGACGGGCCTGTTATCATCGAGCACGAGGACCGGCGGTTTGAGGGGAACGACGACAACGTCAAGCGGGGTTTTCTACTCGCCCGCGACGTGCTGCGCCCCTTCGTGAAGTGACGGCGCAAACAGCTTGGCTTTGATCCTGTCTCAGGTCGACAGGATCAGGCCCTGAAACTGAAAACATTGTGGAGGAAGACTGAAATGAAAAAACTTTTGACCATAGTCCCGCTGCTTGCCGGCGCGGCCTTCATGGCTTCGGTGGGCGTCTCGTCCGCTGAAGCCAAATACACGATCGGCATTTCCAACACCGTGCAGGGCAATGGCTGGCGCGAGGAGATGATCTGCGCGATGAAGGCCCAGGCGCTCGCCTCCGGCGAGGTGACCAAGCTGAACATCGCCCACCGCAACACCGACGCTGCCGGTCAGCTCGAGGACATCCGCAACCTGATCAGCGCCAAGGTCAACGCCATCGTCGTCAACCCGGCCGATCCAGCTGGCATCAAGTCAGCCCTGGAGGAAGCCACCAAGGCCGGCATCGTCGTCGTCGCCGTCGACCAGGCGGTCACCGAGCCGTCGGCCTACATCATCTCCAACAACCAGGAACAATACGCCTATCTCGGCGCCAAATGGCTGTTCCAGCAGATGGGCGGCAAGGGCGACGTCGTCTACATGCGCGGCGCCGCCGGCGCCTCGGCCGACAGCGACCGCGACAAGGGCTTCAAGAAGGCGCTTGCCGAATTCCCCGATGTGAAGGTCGTGCACGAGGTCTTCACCGGCTGGCAGCAGGATCAGGGCAAGCAGCAAATCCTCGACTTCATCGCCACCGGATCGCCGTTCAACGGCATCTGGACCTCGGGCATCGACAATGTGATCGTCGATGCGCTGGTCGAGTCGCAGACGCCGCTGGTGCCAGTGGTCGGCGCCGACAATGCCGGCTTCGTCGGCCAGTTGAACTCGGTCGAAGGCCTTGTCGGGGCGGCGGTGACCAATCCCGGCTCGATCGGCGGCGCCGGCGTGACGCTGGCTCTCCAGATCCTGAACGGCAAGAAGCCGGCGGAGCAGACCGTGCTGGTCGAGCCGCAGCTATGGGAGAACGCCACCGAAGAGGGCAAGGCCAAGCTGAAGGGCGCGGCCGATCCGTCGCTGAGCCCGGAATGGCCGGTCTCGATCTCCATCCCGGACTGGACCACCTACACCAAGGACCAGATCATCGCCTGCAAGGGCCCGGGCGAGTAATCGCAGGCTTGACGAGCCGCGCTTCTGCCTTCTCCCCTTGTGGGAGAAGGTGGATCGGCGCGCAGCGCCGAGACGGATGAGGGGTGCTGGAAGGAATGAGGCGTTGGTGTTCCCTGGAACACCCCTCATCCGACCTCGCTTCGCGAGGCCACCTTCTCCCACAAGGGGAGAAGGGAGGGTCGCTGTTTCGGCCGGCATCGTCAACCGTAGACGGCCAACCGATCATGGCTCCATAACATTTGGAAAGCTTGGAACGAGAGCAACGCGATTTTGACCACCAATCCCCTCCTGGACGCTACCGGCGTCGTGAAAACCTACGGCGCCGTGGTGGCGTTGCGCAATGCGTCGCTGTCGGTGCTGCCGGGTGAGGTTCACGCCCTGATGGGCGCCAACGGCGCCGGCAAATCGACGCTCGTAAAAATCCTGACCGGCGCCATCCGCGCCGATGCCGGGCATATCCTGATCCGCGGCGAGGCCCGCGACGTGCGCTCGCCTGCCGATGCGCGCCGCGCCGGCCTGCTTCCCGTCTATCAGGAACCGTCGCTCATCCCGGATCTCGACGTCGCCTCCAACCTTCGCCTGACCGGCACGCCGGTCGAGCCGTTCCGCGCCTGGGTGCGCGAACTCGGCATTCCCGACCTCGACATACGCGACACCGCGCGCGACATTCCGCTGGCCGTGCTGCGCGTCCTCGATCTGGCGCGCGCGCTGGCGGTCGAACCCGACGTTTTGCTGCTCGACGAGATGACCGCGGCACTGCCGGCAAACCTTGCCGAAAAGGTGCTCGAAGTCGTGCGCCGCCAGGGCGACAGCGGCCGTTCGGTGATCTTCATTTCCCACCGCTTTGTCGAGATATCGGCACTTTGCGACCGCGCCACCGTGCTTCGCGACGGCGAGACCGTCGGCGTCGTCGACATCGAGCCGGGCGTCGAGGAGCGCATCGTCGAGATGATGCTCGGCGCCAAGGTCGAAAAAACGCGCGTGGCGGCTCGGCAGGCGGGCCAGGCCGCCTCGCCTAGGGATAGCCGTCCGCGCCTCGGCGTGGCGAACCTTCGTGTCGGCACCAAGCTCAACGACGTGTCGTTCGACCTGGCAAACGGCGAGGTCGCGGGCGTCGTCGCGCTTGAGGGCCAAGGCCAGGACGAGCTCTTCGCAGCGCTCGCCGGATCCATCCGGCCGTCCGGCGGGACTATCGAAGTGGACGGGAAGCCGGTGAAATTCGCGCATCCGGCGGATGCGATCCGCGCCGGCATTGCCTATGTACCCGGCGACCGCACCGAGGCTTTGACCATGCAGCGCTCGGTGCGCGAAAACATCGCGCTACCCTTCAGCGCCGCCTTGCGCAACTGGGGGCCGATCAACATGCGGCAGGAAGGCTCCAGGGTCGTCAATGCGATCGAGCGTCTGCAGATCGACACGCGCGCCCAGCGCGAGGTGCAGCGCCTGTCCGGCGGCAACCAGCAGAAGGTGACGATCGCCCGCTGGATCGCCGCAGAAGCACAGACCATCCTCTGCTTCGACCCGACGCGCGGCATCGATGTCGGCACCAAGCAGGAGATCTATAAGCTGCTGCGCGAACTCGCCGACCAAGGCAAGTCGGTGCTGTTCTATACATCCGAGCTCGAGGAGGTGCAGCGTGTCTGCGATCGTGTCATTGTCATCTTTGGGGGGCGCATCGTCGATGTCTTCCCCGTCGAGCTCGCCGACGAGCCGGCGTTGATGCGCGCCGCTTACGGCTTGCCCCGCGGCGCCAAGCAGGATGTCGGCATCCTTGCCGATATCCATTCAAGCCCGGTGGCGAAACCTTGACCCGCCTCGTCCGCCGCCAGGGCTGGGTCACCGGCCTGCTTGTCCTCTTCGTGGTCCTGTTCGTGATCACCAAGCTCATCCAGCCGGGCTATGGCAGCGGCGATTTTGGCTCGCTGGTGCGCGCGGTGCTGCCTTACGCCTTTGCCGTGGCCGCCCAGACAATTGTCGTCATCGCCGGCGGCATCGATCTTTCCGTCGGCGCCATGATGGCGCTGACCAGCGTCACCGCCGCCTCGATGATGGACGGCGCCAGCGAGGAGTACGCGCTGTTCGTCGTGCCGTTCGTGCTGGCCATGGGGCTGGTGCTGGGCGCCGTCAACGGCATGCTGATCGTCGTCACCCGCGTGCCCGATATCGTGGTCACGCTGGCCACCCTCTTCGTTCTGCAGGGCGCGGCGCTGCTGGTCCTCGGTGCGCCCGGCGGCGCGGTGGCCGAATGGCTGAGGGCGACCATCATCGGCACCGTCCCGATTCCGGGGCTGCCCGGGATCTCTGCCTGGATACCGAAGGCGCTGGTCCTGCTTGTCGTCTGCCTTTGCATCATCTGGATACCGCTCAAGCGCTCGAAGCTCGGCCTCTCGATCTACGCCATCGGCAGCAGCGAGCTGGCGGCATTTCGCAGCGGCGTGCCCGTCGCGCGCACCAAGATCATCGCCTACGCCCTGTCGGGGCTTTTCGGCGCTATGGGCGGGCTGGCGCTGACCATGAGCACTGGCATCGGCGCCCCCATTCCCGGCCCTTATCTTCTTGCCAGCGTGGCTGCGGTGGTGCTCGGCGGCGTCGCACTTGGCGGCGGCAAGGGCGGACTGCTCGGCCCGATCGTCGCGGTCTTCGTGCTGCGCCTGGTGCGCACCGACCTGACGCTTCTGGCCATCGATCCCAACGTCACCGCAATCATCGAGGGCGCGATCATGGTCGCCGTCGTCATGTTCGGGGCTTTCGTCACCATGCGGAGCCGGCAATTATGAGCAATGCCGTGACGCTGGCAGATCGGCATGAGCGTAGCGATCCTTCGCGCCCCCCTCTGTCCTGCCGGACATCTCCCCCTCTTGGGGGGAGATTGGCCGTCGCTACGGTTTTCGCCAATCTCCGAAGGTGCAAGAAGGGCGCCGAGTGTGAAGCTGCCAATCTCCCCCCAAGAGGGGGAGATGTCCGGCAGGACAGAGGGGGGCGCCGTAGAGCACCATCCTCTCCCGGCACCAACATCGCGCCACCCCAATCGCGAGCAATCTCATGAGCATATCAGCGATCCAACCCGTCCCCTTCGGCCGCCGCCTCAAGCGCTTCATGGCCGACCGGCCGCTGATCCCGCTGATCATCCTGCTGGTCATGCTGGTGGTGATCCTGCAGATCCTGCGCCCCGGCATCGTCAACGAGCGCTGGCTCGCCAACACGGTCAAGTTCGCCATCCCGCTGGCAATCCTCGCCGGCTGCCAGACCATGACCATGCTGACCGGCGGCATCGACCTGTCGGTCGGCACCGTGGCGACGATGAGCGCCTTCATCATGGCGACGCAGGTCGTCAATCATGACCCGGCGGTGGCGATCCTCATCGCCTTGGTGCCGGCGGTGCTCATCGGCCTGGTCAACGGCATCGGCGTCGGCGTCTTTCGCGTGCACCCGCTGATCATGACGCTCGGCACCAGCCTGATCGGCACCGGCTGCCTGCAGGTCTACCAGCGAACCGTCATCGCTTCGGGCGCCAAGATTCCGCCCTTCCTGGCCTGGCTGGGCACTGGCCTGACCTATGGCGTGCCCAACGCGCTGCTGCTGTTCGTGCCCATCGCCGTCCTCATCGTCTTCACCTTGAACCGCACCGGCTTTGGCCGCCTGCTTTACGCGGTCGGCGACAATGAAGGGGCGGCACGCCTGTCCGGCGTCCGCTATTGGCAGGTGATCACAGCGCTCTACGTCATCTCGAGCGTGCTCGCCGGCATCACCGGGCTGCTCTATATCGGCCTGATAAAGGCGCCGTCGCTGTCGCTGGCCGAGCCGCTGGTGCTGCCTTCGGTGGCAGCCGCCGTGATCGGCGGAACCTCTATCTTCGGCGGCCGCGGCGGCTACACCGGCACCATCATCGGGGCGCTGATCCTCACCGTGCTGACGACGCTGCTGACTATTCTCCAGATGCCGGAGGGCGCGCGGCGGATATTGTTTGGATTGATCGTGCTGTTTGTGACGGCGGCGTATTTGCGGATTATTGAGGATCGGTAGGGGAACCGCTGGAGCCGGGGCTGCTTTTGACCGAAGCAGACTCTCGCAAACGGAGCCGTGCATGACAGCTTTGCGCCTAATGTCGGTCGTTTGGGCTGGCTTCAACATATCCTGAAAGCGGACACGCCAACGATAAAGCCAAGATGCAGGAGATGCTCTCGTTGCCTGCTGCGTGTGACCGGAAGCAGCGGCATGGCGTTGAAAGCGGCCGGCTTCCCATCGGCGCGTTGCGGACGAGGGTGATGACGCTTCGCTCCACGCGTCCTAACCTTCAACCTTCTGCCAGACGGAGACATGTTTATCGCTGACCTGCGTGAACAGCTCCTTTTTCCAGCCGCCCCAACGCTCTTTGAGCCTTAAACCAGCCAGTCGCGCCATAAGGTCGAATTCAGCTGGCCAGGCATAACGAAACGGTACTGAGAATCGCTCATAGCTTCCGTCACGGAGCCAGATGTGATGGGACGAGAAATTCTGGTTCACCACGTCGTACTCGTCGACGCCCCAATGCGTTTCGCCGTGGTCGAACGCCAGGATCGTCTCGCCAACCGGCAGCCGCTGAAGCGGTGGCACGCCGACCTCAATCAGGAAGTGTCCACCAGGTTCGAGATGCGCGGCTGCGTTCCGGAAGCAGGCGAGCTGAGCGTCCTGCGATGTCAGGTTGTTTATCGTATTGAAAACCAGATAGACGAGTGAGAACCGTCTCGCGACATCCGTCGTTACCATATCGCCGATCGCTACCGAGATCTCCGCGCCTCCTTCTTTAGCGCGAAGGCGAGACACCATCGGCCTCGAAAGCTCGATGCCCTCCACCTGCACCCCTTTCCGCGCGAGAGGAAGTGCGATGCGTCCGGTTCCGATCGCGAATTCCAAGGCGCGCCCGCCTCCTGCGAGCTCGGCCAGGAGATCAACGGCCGGCTCGATCACCTCTGGCGCAGAGATGCCTTTATCATCATCGTAGGTCGCAGCGATCTTCTCGTCGAAAAGCCCGTCATCATGCATTCTGTCTGCCTCTCTGGTAACGCTTGTTTCAAGACCGGCGGCGCTATCGCGTTGACCGCGGCTTCGTGGGCATCGCATTAATTCGTGAGCCGTCGCGAAAGGGATCAGCTTCCACCCATCCGCTCGGGGCATGGGATTCCCCGCAGGCAAGCGCATCCATGGCAGCGGCCGGTGATCTGTTTCGTCGCTCGCTGGCTGCGACGGTGCCAGTCCAAGCGAACTCGCGAATATCGCGACGCGCAATACCTATGTCCGCCAGATCACGATCCGATAGTCGGTGTAGTGCGTGTTCGGTCTCGCTCCGTTGCTACCAGCCCACAACGACGGAGGCTCCGAACCTCAAAGCTGGTAGCTTCGTCAGAAGGCCGCGGGCAAGGCGATCCGGGATTTCGGCTATTTGGAATTCCAGTGTCATGACTTTCGTCCAAGTTGTGCTGAGTTAATGCCAACCTAGTGAATTGCCGTCAGACGTGTTATCGGCAGTCTGACAAATTATGTCTCTGAGCCGCCATGATTGCCCGCGACAACCTGATCAACGTTCATTTGCCGGAAGACGGGTTCGGAGATTATCCGCATACCGCTGTCGCTCAGGGCGGAGCAGAGCCCGCCGGGCGGACCTACGCTTTTCATACGCACCACCGGGCGCAGCTTTTCCAGATCGTGCGGGGTCCTCCACGAGGTGACCTACCTGCAGGAGACGGAGCGCAGCTATCTCTTTTTCCGCCCCGACGCGGTGGCGAGCCTGTCACCGGAAGTCTCCGTGATCGGTACGACGCGGCTCCTGCGCGAGCTAATCCTGGCGTTTCTGGAAATACCTCGCGCGGACGCGGGCAGCCTCCGCGCCGAACGACTTGTGGCAGTCATTCTCGACCAGCTCCAGACGAGTCCGGTCGCACCGTTGTCTCTCCCGTTGCCGGCATCCGAACGCCTCCGGGACATCGCCGCAGACATGCGGAATGAGCCGGGCGCAGATTGGCCCCTCGATGAGCTTGCGTCACGTGCGGCCATGTCCCCACGTAGCTTCCAGCGTCACTTCCAATCTGAGACAGGGATGAGTTTCCGCGCCTGGCGACAGCAGGCGAAATTGCTGAAATCGGTGGAGTGGCTCGCCGGTGGCCGAAGCGTCGGCGACATCGCTTTCGCACTCGGCTACTCAGGCCCCAGCGCCTTCATCGCGGTTTTTCGGGCGGCCTTCGGTGCCTCTCCCGGAAAATACTTCCAAGACACGCCTCTGGCGCTGTGATTCACCGGATGCCCGGCGCGGCTAAGTGCGGAAAGCAGGGCGGCAGGTGGCACAAACCGCCGAAACCTCCGGCGGAAGTCCGTCACCCGAAATCATAGCCACCACGGCCTTGGCCGCATGGATACCTACGCCGCCTGAACGATCTCGACCAGTTCAACGTCGAACACCAGATCCTTTCCGGCTAGCGGATGATTGCCGTCGAGCTTGACGCTGGCGTCGTCGACGCCGACGACCGTCACCTGCATGGGGCGCCCTTCGGTGGTTCTGGCCTGCAATCGAGTACCGATATCGACATTGATGTTGTCCGGCACCCTGGCGCGGTCGACGGTCATGACCGCTTCGGGGCGGTGGGGGCCATAAGCGGCGTCGGCGGGAATGGTGACGGTGCTTTTCGCGCCGACCTCCATGCCCTCGACATGGGTCTCAAGGCCGGGGATCACTTGCCCTTCACCGAGCTTGAATTGCAGCGGTTCGCTGCCAGAAGAATCGAATTGAGTGCCGTCGGCTAGACGTCCAGTATAATTGATGCGCACGGTGTCGCCATTCTTGGCCTGTGTCATGGCAGTCATCCTTTGGGAGTTTTTGATGGACCGGCCAGAGTTCACGGTCCGTTTTCGATCATCCACGCACTAAGGTGCGCAGCGCGAAACTCTAAAACTAGGGGCTTGGCTGCCGATGTAAACCCACAAATGCCGATTGAGCCACCTGCATAAAGACAGGTCGCGGAGGCGGACTGGGATCTGTTCGCCAAGGGCGCGCATTTTCGAGCATGTCGTGGCGACAGAGATTGCGAAGACTCTGATCGACCACCCACCCTGGCGGCTTTTAGCGCTTTGCTGATGTTGAGCCACGTCAGCTTTCGCCCAAACCGCATCCCCTCACACAGCCAGACTCCCCTGCTCCGCCTCCGCGGCACCGGGCTCCCCCGGCGCCGTCGCCCAGGCCAGTTCCACCAGCGTCACCGTCCGCCGGCCAACCCCGTCAAGCTGGCAGACGATGGGGGCCCTGTTCCTCGATATAGGTCAGCAGGCGCCGGGCGCGGCGCAGCGAGTGCGAGCCATAGGCGCGGGCGTTTCTCCGCGACCGCCTGGTCGTCGTGGCGAGCCCGAATGTTCCTCGCACGACCGGTGGACGCGCCGCTCCTGCTGTTGGACGCGGCGCAGGCGATCGGCAAACATGGCACGTGAAGACACCCGGTGGCCGGTCAACAATTAGAATCGAGCCGGTCCTCGCTTTGTCAACGCTCATCATGGTCCGGGATGCGGTGCGAGCCGGCGTCGGTGCAAGACGTCTTCCCATTTCGTTGGTGAGCCACGGCTTGGCTGACGGCACACTGGTAAATTGGGGGGATATCGACGGCCCCGAGATCGCTCTCTGGACGCTCTACCCATCTCGGCGGCTGCTCAGCGCGCGGGTGTCGGCGTGCTTGGACTTTCTAAAACAAGCCTTCCCAAATGGAACGCCGGACGAACTAGCCGCCTATATTGGCAGGTGATGACCGAACTCGCTTTCGGGCGTAGAGAGTCCTCTGCAACAAAAAACGACGGAAGCTGAGAAGCGCTTTGCCAGCGTCATGGATGAGCCCCACGTCACATGCCGGCCTGCTTAGCAAAATGTTCTGGAACTATGCCTGTCGTCTCGCGCACGATGTCGAGGAATGCCTTTAGCACAGGCGAAGGCTGTTCGCGCCGATAGATGACTGACGTATCGATCGACAGGTTTCGGCCCCGAATAGATCGATAGACGACGCCGGATCGCTGCAGATTCTCGAGACAGGCAGGCAGCAGCGAGACGCCAAGCCCAACGGATACAAGTCCGATGATCGTTTGCTTGGGCGTTGCTTCCCGCACGATCCTCGGGCTGAAGCCGGATGAACGGCACAGCCCGACAATCTCGTCATAGAGGGACGGATTGATGCTGCGCGGGAACTGAATCAGTGCTTCCTGAGCCAAGTCAGCCAGCGCGATCTCGGTCTCTGAGGCTAACCAATGTGTTTCCGGCAAGGCCACGATCAGCGGTTCGACCAATATGCTTTCGGCTTGAAGGGCGTTGTGAACGACGGGAGGGTGGACAAAGCCAATGTCGAGCTGCCGTTCGGCTACCAGTTTTATTTGATTGGGAATGCGCAGATCGGTGAGGCTCAACGCGACCTCGGGATAACGTTCGGTGAACCGCTGAACGACAGTTGGCACCACGCTGTAGATGGCGGCATCGATAAATCCGACTGACAGATGGCCGGTTTCGCCGCGACCGGCTTTGCGGGCAAGCTCGACGGCTTGCCCGGTCTGATGAAGGACTGCTCTCGCCTCATCGAGAAACACCCGGCCGGCCTCGGTCAGTTCGACCTTGCGTTTGGTGCGCTCCAGCAGGCGCACGCCTATGACCTGTTCCAGGTACTGGATCTGCTTGGTGAGAGGGGGTTGGGAGATATGCAGACGCGCTGCGGCGCGCCCGAAATGCAACTCTTCGGCGACAGCCACGAAGGACTGCATCAGCTTGTGATCCATCTCTTAATTTCCAGAATCGAATTAATCGCTCTCCAATCAATATTGGACAGAAATATTGAAAATCGCAAAGCTTAGGCAGTCACAAATCTGGGAGATGTGCTCTTGAGGAATGCCGAGATTTCTCGCCGCCAGATGTTGAAGGTTCCACTTGTTGGTGCGGCGATTGCCACCGCATCTCAATCCGGTCTTGTCTGTGAGGCGCTTGCACAGCCAGTTCCTGCTGCCTCGCCGGCGCCCCCTGGCGCCTTCGCCCATCATGTCGAAGCAATCGGCTATACCGATCTCGATCATCGCCCTGCCTTCAAGATGGCGATCCGGCAGGTCGGCGAGCGCTGGTATCTTTATACCGGACACTTCTGGCACTCTGGCTGGAGCATCGTCGACGTGACCAATCCGGCGAAGCCTGAGGTCGTCAAGTTCGTGCCCTATCCGGGCACGAACACCTGGACGCTGCAGATCGATTTGTCCGGCGACACGATGGTGACGGCCCTCGAAAAACCTTTCGCGAATTTCGGCGGTGACCCCGACGCGCCTTTTGGCGAAGGGGTCCTGATCTGGGACATCGCTGATCCCATCAATCCGAAACAACTCGGACATTACCGGACCGGAGGCAACGGCACGCACCGCAACCTCTATCCCGGCGGGCGTTATGTTCATCTTGCCGCCGGCATGCCCGGTTACAAGGGTAACATCTACGTCATTCTCGATATCTCGGACCGCTCCAATCCACGCGAGGCCGGACGCTGGTGGGTGCCGGGCCAGCACGAGGCCGGCGGGGAGAGCTTCCCCTCGGCCGAAGCCGTAGCAGCATCCCAGGAGGCGTCGGACCGCTACCGGCTACGACTGCGGCCGCAATGCATGTGCGGCGCCTTCTGCGCCAGCACGGGCGAGGACGTCTCGCTGCATGGCCCGCCCTACGTCGTCGGCGATCTTGTGTATCTGCCTTACGGTGCGGCTGGGATCATCGTGCTCGACATCAGTGACGTCTCGCAGCCGAAGCAGATCAGCAGCCTGAGCTTCAGTCCGCCCTTCCATTCCCGTTTCGGTGTGCACGGCGTGCTGCCGATACCCGAACGGGGCATCGCATTCGCCAATTCGGAGAACGTCACTTATGGACGCGGCCCTATGCATCACGCGTCGATCGTCGATATTTCCGATCCTGCCGAACCGTTCTTGCTGTCGCTGTTGCCGGAGCCCGTGCCGCCCGAAGGCGCTCCCTATTCGGACTTCACCACACGCGGCGGCTGGCGCGGGCCGCACAACATCAACCACCACCAACATCATCCCGATGTCGAGAAACAGGGCGATTTATTCTACATCGCGCATTTCAACGCCGGGCTCAGAATTTACGATGTCTCGAACACACGGCTCCCGCGTGAGGTCGGCTATTTCATTCCACCGGAACCCACCCGGCGCTACGGACCAATGCCTGAGGATAAGCTGGTGCTGCAGACCGAGGATGTCGTCGTGGATCGTCGCGGCTTCATCTACATCAGCGACAAGAACCAGGGCCTCTGGATACTCCGCTATACCGGCCCAAAGCCGGAGGGGGCCGCGCCATGAAGCAGCGCGAAAATCAGCGTGGAGCGATCTCTGCGACGAGATCGTTCGTCGTCTTGACCCCAGCCATGAAGCCGGCGGCATTGAATTCGTTCATGACGAAGAAGGCGCCGACGCCGCGTGTCGGTGCAATCGCAACATAGAGAAACATCCCTTGCAGGCCGCCGCTCTTCTGGAGGATGAGCGGGCGATGCTCGTTGGGGAGCATGATGACCCATCCGAGACCCATGGCGTCCATCGGGCCGCCGTCATCCAGCCCCACCACCGACGCGAGCCCGTCCCGGTACAAAAAAGCCGCGTGGTTCGAAAGCCGCAACTCGGCGTCGGCCGCGGAAGGCTTGTTGTCCACATGCCAGTTCATCCAGCGCAGCAGATCGTCCGCGGTCGAGTACAATCCACCGGCGCACTCCATGGCTGTGCTCGTCGGCACGATGGGCAGGGGGCTGCCGCCGAAGTTATGGCCCTGCATCAGGCGCGGCTCGTCCGCCGGTCTTGGGTTGAAAACCGTGTCTTTCATGCCGAGTGGATCGAGGACACGCTCCCGCAGGACCTCGGCATAGGGCTTTCCAGAGACATTCGCGAGCGCCGCCCCGAGGAGGTCGTATCCGAAGTTCGAATAGAGAACGGCGGTGCCCGGCGCGAATAGCAGCGGATTGTCCTTGAGGGCGGCAATCTGCGCCTCTTTGGTGTTCGTCGAGAAGGGGTCGGAGGGGGGCGCCTCGGCCACTGGCACCTCCCGCGGAAGGCCGGAAGCTTGCGCGACGAGATCGATCAGGCGGAGGGCGCGGCCATCCTTCTCAGGGAGCGTGACGTCCCAGCCAAGGCGATCCTGCAGCCGGTCGGTGAGCAGTACCTTGCCGTCGATCGCCAGCGAGGAAAGCACGCTGCCGCAGAACACTTTGCTCACGGACGCGATGCGGAACATTGTGTCGCCGTCCGGCACTTTTTCACTCCCGTCGGCAATCTTGCCGAAACCGGCCAAGGCCGTCTCGCCGTTGCGCACGGCGCCGAAGATCAGGCCAGGCACCTGGGTGGAGAGATACAGGATCGTGCCGTTGAACTGCACCGCTTCTGTCAGCAGTCTGTCCTCGGCATGTCCATAAGAGGGAACGGCTGCGATTGCCGTCAAAGCGACGGCCATAAGTCGGCGCGATCGAGACAAACGCATTGCCGAAATCCTTTGATAAAGCTGCAGAATAAAATCTTCGGAAAAAGGGCCGCCGCGTAGTATCTTACCATCTCTCCAGAAGCAGGAGATGTCAACAGAATGAACCGAAGGGGTAATCGGCGGCGGCAGCGTAGTTTCGGCAGATATTTGCGCTACAGTCCTGCCGTATTTCTTGTACTTCGTCAGTTGATCGGGGCTGATCTCTAAAAGACTCGCCGCTGTACCTACCGCTCGGTCATACATCGCCTTGACGCGTGGCATTCCCCTTGCACGCTAGACCACCCCCTCAGACCGCCAAACTCCCCTGCTCCACCTCCGCGGCACCGGGATCCCCCGGTGCCGTCGCCCAGGCCAATTCCACCAGCGTCACCGTCCGCCGGCCAACCCCGTCGAGTTGGCACACGATCAGTCCCTGCTCCTCGATATAAGTCAGCAGGCGCCGGGCGCGGCGCAGCGAGTGCGAGCCGTAGGCGCGGGCGATCGCCGCGTCGCTCGGGCAGGGCCAGCCCTCCTTCGCCGCGCGGGCGATCATCATGAACACGCCTTGCATATCCTCGGGCAGCAGCGAGGCGCGCACCGAGACATCCTGCCAGGCGTCGTCGCCTGCCATGTCGGAGCCGAGGCCGGCGCGGGCGCGCGTCAGCATGCGGCGGAAGGCGGGCAGGTCCGGCACGACCGAGGCGAGGCCCTCGATGCGGCAGCGGACCACGAACTCCTGATAGAGCACGCCGATGACACGGAAGCCCGCATCGGGTTGCGCCAGCACGGCGCGCAGGACACGGTCCACGCGCTCCCGCCGCTCCGCCAAATCCTCGGCGCTGATTGGCGGCTCCACCGGTTCGGGGCGGATTTCCAGCGCCGCCGATTTCGCCGCCATCAGCTGATCGAGCAGGTCCGGCGACGACCGGCGCTGCGGCCGGACAGTTTCCGGCGGCGGAGCTGCCAGGATGATCGCGCGGGCATCCTCCAACGCCGATTCCGGCAGCGGCATCAGGCGCGGGGTGCCATTGCGCGGACTTGTATCGGTTGGGCCGATGCGCAAGCCCAGCGGACGGCGCGACAGCGCCGGGCCCAGCGCCATGAATTGCCCGCGCTCCAGGTCGCGAAAAGCCTCCGCCTGGCGCCGCTCCATGCCGAGAAGGTCGGCGGCGCGCGCCATGTCGATGTCGAGAAAAGTCCGGCCCATGAGAAAATTGGAAGCCTCGGCGGCGACGTTCTTGGCGAGCTTGGCCAGCCGCTGGGTGGCAATGATGCCGGCAAGCCCGCGTTTGCGGCCACGGCACATCAAATTGGTCATGGCGCCGAGCGAGAGTTTGCGCGCCTCGTCCGAAACCTCGCCGGCCACGGCCGGCGCGAACAGCTGCGCCTCGTCCACCACCACCAGCATCGGGTACCAGTGGTCGCGGGCGACCTCGAAAAGCCCGCCGAGAAAGGCGGCGGCGCGCCGCATCTGGTTCTCGGCGTCGAGCCCCTCGAGATTGAGCACCGTGGAGACGCGGTGGATGCGCGCCCGCTCGCCGGCGCTCTGCAGGCCGCGCTCGGTATGCTCCTCGGCATCGATCACCAGATGGCCGAAACGGTCGCCCAGCGACACGAAGTCGCCTTCCGGGTCGATGATGGTCTGCTGCACCCAGGGCGCGCTCTGCTCCAGCAGCCGGCGCAGCAGATGGGATTTGCCGGAGCCCGAATTGCCTTGCACCAGCAAGCGGGTCGCCAGCAGCTCCTCAAGATCCAGCGCCGCCGGGGCGCCTGCGGTCGTGTGGCCCATCTCGATCGCAACGGTCATGTCTCGACTCTCCTTGGGGAGAGGGCTTATCAACCGCATCGCGGCCCGTCGAGCGCGCATGGCCGACCGCTCGCTGTTGCGCACAAGCTGGACGAATGCGGATGCTGCGCAACTATCAGTGCCGGCTAGCCGGCCTTCTAGGCGCCGACTGATGCGGACCGCATAACCGGCGGCAATTCGGCACTTGCCAGCCGCGCGGCGACATAGTCCTTGACCTGACGCAGCGCGTAGTCGCGCGAAACGCTGCCGGGTTGCAGGCCAAGCCGCAGCCATAGCCCGTCGATCAGCGTGGTGATGCCGAAAGCGATATCGTTTGCGTCAGCTTCGACAACAAGGCCACGCAGGCCGGACAGCAAATTCGAACGCATCCGGCTGTGGATCACGCGCTGAATGCGCTTCAATTTTTCGTCGCGCGGCACCTCCGCACATAGTGAGAGCCACGCATGACAAAGCGACGGCTGGAAGAAATGCAGCTCGAAATTGCCGTCGATCACGGCGTCGAGCCTTTCCATAGGCGTATGCGCGCCTTTCAGCCGTGCCACCACCGCATCACGCAGCACCAGGTTCGACTCGCGCATCGCGTGTTCGAACAGCTCTCGCTTATCCCTGAAATAATGCAGGACGATGCCCTTCGATGCGCCGGCCTGCGCCGCGACCTTCTCGATCGTCGCGCCGGCTATGCCTTCCCGCTGAAGCACGGCGAATGCTGCCTGGCGCAGTTCTTTGCGGCGGATGTCGCTGAGGCGGGTGAGTTTCATGATTGTTCCCGATGCAAATGCATATTGACATTCTAGTCCATCGAGATCAACAATTGACCAGTGGGACAATAATCAGACCAAATGGTCAACACGGGAGATATCGAAATGCTTCGCACCTTTCTTCTCAGCATGCCCTTGTGTGTTCTGGCGCTTGCGCCGCAGGTGAGCCAGGCCGCGGAACCGGAACAATGCGGAGCCGTCCGCATGGCCGAGCCTGGCTGGAACGATCTCGCCTTCACCACCGGTGTCGCTTCCGTGCTGTTCGACGCTCTCGGCTACAAGCCGCAGAGCACCCTGCTTGGCATAGACGTCATCTATGCCGCTTTGAAGAACAATGATCTCGACGTCTTCCTCGGCTATTGGGACCCGGCCATGGCCGCAAATTTTGCGCCGTACAAGCAGGATGGCTCGGTCGAGACTGTGCGCATCAATCTCGAAGGCGCCAAATACACATTTGCCGTTCCAACCTATGTCTGGGAAGCCGGCGTCAAGGATCTGGCCGACCTGCAGAAGTTCGCCGACAAATTCGAAAGCAAGATGTACGGCATCGAACCTGGATCGAACCAGTTGATGATGGACGCCATCGCCGACCCGAGCCTGGGTCTGAACGGATGGGAAGTCGTCGAGTCGAGCGAAGCCGGCATGTTGTCGGAGGTCGGGTATCGGATAAAGGAAAAGAACTTCATCGTCTTCCAGGGGTGGGCGCCGCATCCGATGAACACGATGTACGACTTCAAATATCTGACTGGCGGCGACAAATTCTACGGGCCCAATTTTGGCGCGGCGACCGTCAGCACCCAGGTGCGCAAGGGTTATCTGGAAGCCTGTCCGAACGCAGCGCAGCTCTTGAGGAACCTCAGCTTCGACATCGACTTCGAGAATACCGGCATGGGCTACCTGATCAATGACGGCATGGCGCCGCTCGATGCCGCCCAGAAGGCAATTTCGGAAAATGAGGGAAGGCTCGACGCCTGGCTGCAAGGCGTTACCACCTTCGACGGCAAGCCGGCACTCGACGCCGTGAAGGCAAAGCTCGGCCTGTGAACTCAGTAATGCAGGAGGGATGGGGCGGCCGCAAGCGAAGTGTCGCTATCGGCGGGACCGCCATGGCCTATATCGAGATCGGCGGCGCCGAGCCGCCGCTTGTCCTCATCCACGGCTTTACCGACACGAGCCGCAGTTTTTCCCTGCTCGTCCCCTATCTGGAAGGCCGCCGCCTGATCATTCCCGACCTGCGCGGGCACGGCGCCTCGCCGGCCGGGACGAGCGGCCTCGGGCCGGCCGATTTCGCCGACGACCTTGCCGCGCTCATTGCCAGGCTGCAGCTCGTGCAGCCGGTTCTGGTTGGACATTCGCTGGGCAGCATGATTGCCATCAAAACGGTCTCACGGCATCCGGCTTTGGCCGGTGGACTGGTGCTGCTTGCGGGCACGCTGCAGCCCGCAATCCCCGATGCCCATCCGATGGTCGTCGGGGTGCAATCGCTGCGCGACCCGATATCGCCGACGGACCCGTTCTATGCCTATTGGCACGCCTGCGAGGCGGATGTTCCACGCGACTTCCTCGCAATGGCGGCGGCGGAGGCGTCGACCATGCCCGCGCCACGCTGGCGCGCCATACTGGAGCAGGTGCGCCGCACCGATCTCACGGCGGCTGCGCGAAGCGTCAAGGTCGATACGTTGATCGTAAACGGCGGGCGCGACCCGCTGTTCGACAGCATGCATCGGCAGCGGCTGGTGGAAGCCTTTCGCACCGCCGCAGTCGTCGAAGCCGCCGATTGTGGCCACAACCCGCACTGGGAGGATCCGGCCCTGATCGCCGAGCTGATCTCTGCACATTTTCCGGCACACAAAGAGCCGAGGCAAATGAGCCAGCCATGAAGCTGCAGGAATATGCGGCGCTCGATGCCGTTGCGCTGTCCGAACATGTTCGCTCCGGCGACCTGTCCGCTGCCGAGGTCGTTGAGGCGGCAATCGAGGCTATCGCAAAGATCAATCCTGTCCTCAACGCTGTGACACTGGTCGATGTCGAAGGCGCTCGCTCCAGCGCAAGGAGCCTGGATCGGAGCGCTCGCTTAGCCGGCGTTCCTTTCCTCATAAAGGATACCGGTATCCACACGGCGGACTGGCCGACAACGCATTCCTCCGCCTATTTCAGGGATGCCGCGCCCAAGCCCGATAGCGAGATCGTTCGGCGATGGCGGACGGCCGGCCTGGTCTTCCTGGGAAAAACGAACACGCCGGAATATGCCAACGACTTCGTGACCGAGCCGGCCTTCCGCGGGTCGACACTCAATCCCTGGGATCTGACGATCACGGCTGGCGGGTCAAGCGGCGGGGCTGCCGCCGCCGTCGCAAGCGGCATGGTGCCGGTAGCGCATGGCTCCGATATCGGCGGATCGATCCGCGTGCCGGCGGCCTGCTGCGGCTTGTTCGGCCTAAAACCTTCCCGCGCCCTTAATCCTGTCGGCCCTTATCGCGGCGAGGTCGGAGCCGGACTCCATGCCGAAAACGTGCTTTCGCGCACGGTCCGCGACAGCGCCGCCATGCTGGATATGACCGCCGGCCCGGAACTGGGGGCGCCTTACCGCGTGTCCAGATCCGTGCCCTCCTATCTCGACTGGCTGCGCACGCCGAGCGAACGCCTGCGCATCGCCTGCTTGGGACGGCGAGCCGATGGCACTGATGTCACGCCCGAAATCAAGACCCGTTTTCTGGAAGCCATGGCGCTGCTCGAGGAGCTGGGGCACGAGGTGGAGGAAGCATCGTTTCCACCCGAGGCCGATTGCGGCGACGGCTGGAGCATCCTTTGGATGTCGGAGATCGGTCTGACCATCCGGGAACGAGCCGGTGAGATCGGCCGCATGCCGGGAAACGATGAAATCGAGCGACTGAGCCGCCACGCGCTGGAGCGCTTCGAACAATCCTCGGCGGCCGATTACCTCGATGCGCAGGGGTGCGCTCATCGGGCGTCCCTCGCCATGGCGAGGAAATTCGATCGGTTCGATCTGATCATGACGCCGACCACGGCCGAATTGCCGCCCCGCCTCGGCGAAATCAACGGCAACGGCGCGCATTTCGACTATGAGGGATGGGCAAACAGGGCCTACGGATTCGCACCCTTTACCGAGATCTTCAACGTCACCGGGCAGCCCGCCGCCAGTCTTCCGCTCTTTCAGTCCAACAGCGGCGTGCCGATCGGCATCCAGCTCGTTGCCCGCCAGAATGAGGATCACCGGCTGCTTCGCATTGCCCATGAGCTGGAGCAGGTAACGCAATGGCCGACGCGGCATCCGCCGATCTGGGCGGGGGAGTGTTAGGATCAGCTGCTATTGGCATTCACAAGAGGTATCGCAACCTCAAGAGGCTGCCTTCTGATCAGGATGATTGCCGAGAAAGCCAGTATGCCGAGCATGCCGACCGCTGCGGCCAGCCAGAGCGATGGTTGGACGCCCATGCCTGCCATCGCCATGGCGAGGGCAAAGGGTGCAAGCGCTGACGAGAACTGACGCGCCGCCGTCACCCAGCCGAGCCGGGCGCCGTAACGCTCCCGTCCGAACAGTTCCAGGGGAAGCGTGCCGCCGACGATGCTGGCGAGGCCCGAGCCCAATCCAAACAGGATGACGAAGGCGATGGCTCCGGCCACCGATGGTGTCGTCGCCAGCAGGGCGACAAGGCCGAGCGGCAACAAGGTCGCGCCGATGACCGCGAGCCAGGTCTGCGCCAGCCGGCCGCCGAACAGCATGTTGATCAGCCGGCTCGCCACCTGGGAGGGCCCGAAAAGCGTGGTTACGACAAGCCCGGCTGAGCCAAGCCCGAGCGCCGTCGTCAGCGGCACCATGTGAACGAGGATCGACGACAGCACGAACCCCTCGACCGCGAAGCCGCCAAGCATGAGCAGAAACACTCTGCTGCGGTCGCGCGAGGCAACCGCACCGCCTGCCGGCCCAATGGCCGCGGGTATCGGTGAAGCACTTTCATCTGTCCGATGCGACAGCCGTGCCAGCCAGGCATGGATGGGCAGGCAGATGGCGACATTGATGCCGGCAAAGACCAGGTAGACCTCGCGCCAGGTCAGGTATTCGTGCAGTGCCGCCGTCAGCGGCCAGAACAGCGTGGAGGCGAAGCCGGCGATCAGCGTCAGATGGGTGATGCTTCGCTGCGCCCTGGCTCCGCCGACCTGGACGATCGCCACGAAAGCGGCGCTGTAGAGCACGAACGCGGACGCCAGTTCCATGGCCATCAACGCCAAAACGAAGGTCACCCGACCGGGTGCTAGCGCGCAAGCAACAAGCGCTGCCGCCGCGGCAGCCGAGCCAAAGGTCATCACCCGGCCGGCGCCGAAGTGATCGGCCCAGCGCCCGGCTGTCGGGGCAAACAGCCCGCCCACCAGCAGCGACGCCGACAAGGCGCCGAAGACCCATTGTTCCGGCCAAGCGAACTCGAGCGCGATCGACGGCACCAGGATGCTAAAACTGTAATAGAGCGTGCCGTAGCCGATGATCTGCGTCAGCCCCAACGCCCAGAGTGCCGCAGCCGGGATCTTCCGGTCGCTCATTGAGCGGCATCCGCAATCTCGAGATCGCCGCTGCGCACTGCTGCGATCGCTTGCGTGCTGCCGCAGCCGCAGCCAGACTTGCCGCTCGCCTTTGCCTTGGCGTCGTCGACACAGCAGGCGTCGACAGCAGCCGGCGCTGGTCCGCCGCAGCAGCCCTGGGACGACGTGCTTGAAAGCGATACCGGCACCGTGCAAACGCCGGTCTCGGGCAACACCAGCTGCACGGCATCGGCCGCTTCCATGTCGCCGGCGATCGCCGCGGCGACCGAGCGGACCTGCTCATAGCCTGTCAGCAGCAGGAACGTCGGCGCTCGGCCATAGCTTTTGACGCCGACCGTGTAGAACTCGGGCTCGGGATGGCTGAGCTCGCGGTGACCATGCGGCGGGACATCGCCGCAGGAGTGCTCATTGGGGTCGATGAGCGGCCCCAGCGCCTTGACGCCTTCGAGCCACGGATCGAGGTCCAGCCGAAGCTCGCGGGTCAAGGCGAGGTCGGGGCGCTGACCGGTCGCGGCGATGATCCGGTCGACGGGCCCGAGCGTGCGCAATCCATCTTTTGTCTGCCCTTCGACAACGAGACGGCCGTCGACCTCGCGAATGGCAACCGTGGCAAAGCCAGTCACCAGCCGCACGCGCCCGCTTTCAGCGAGATGCCGGACATCCGAACCAAGCTCGCCCCGCGCCGGCAGGGCGTCGGCATCGCCGCCGCCATAGATGCGGACAAGATCGGTGCTGCGCGTCACCCATAATGCCGAGGTGCCCGGCTCGGTTTGTGCGAGCTCCGCCAATTCCAGCAAGGCGTTGGCGGCGGAATGGCCGGCGCCCACCACCAATGTCGTGCGGCCTGCATAGAGATGACGGTCGCGGCCGAGAACATCCGGGATGCCGTAGGCGATGCGATCTCCGAATTCCCTCTCACCTTCGGCCGGCAAGCCGCTGGCACCGAGCGGATTCGGCGTCTGCCATGTGCCGGACGCGTCGATGACGGCACGGGCGCTGTCCCGACGCGTGCCCGCACCCGTTTCGACCAGAAGCATGAACGGCCGCGTCTCTCGCGCTCTGCTCAGAACCTTGTCGGCTCCCCACCGGGAAATGGCGACAACGCGGGCATTGGTCTCGATCGACGGCGCCAGTTCGGAAAGCTTTGCGAGCGGCGCGAGATATTGGTCGACGATCTCATCGGCGGTGGGGAATGCCTCGGGCTCCGGCATTTGCCATCCGTGGCTCTCGAGAAGTTTTCGGGCGACCGCATCGACACAATAGCGCCACGGCGTGAAAACCCGCACATGGCCCCAATCCAGAAGGTTCGAGCCGACCGCGGAACCCGCCTCGTAAACCCTGACCGGAAGGCCGCGGCTGACAAGTTGGGCCGCTGCGGCCAGACCGACAGGTCCGCCGCCGATGATGGCGACCGGGAGATTACTATTGGGAGCCATGACGCACCTTCTATGCTTCTAGGACTATAGAAATATTGGCCAAAAAAGAGTTACGCAGCCGCCTCGCCGACCGCCGGACCGCATGCAGCGTCGGCACAACATTCGTCGGCAAGAAAGCCGAGCAGATCGTTCATGACGGGGTAATTGGCACGGCAGATCAAGGTCGTTGCCTGGCGCTCCTGGGTGACCAGGCCGGTCAGGATAAGCCGGTGCAGATGGTGCGACAGGGTTGACGCAGCGATGCCGAGGGTTTCCTGCAGATAACCGACGGGTCGTCCGGTTTCGCCTGCCCTCACCAGCGTGCGATAGAGGTTGAGCCGCGTTGGATTGCCGAGCGCCTCGAGCTGTTTTGCTGCTTGTTCGAGTTTCATGGAAATAAGGTAGCTCCCGCCGGCGCGTGCCGTCAAGTGCTATTTCCAAGATTCCCGAAATATCCGATTGCCCTCAGACGATGCGCCGCCCCGATGCATCGACCACCACTTCGCCGTCTTCCTTGGTGAACGGCCCGATACCCGGATTGGGCAGGATATCGAGAACCGCTTCGGACGGCCGTGCGAGCATGGTGCCGAGCGGCGTGACGACAATCGGCCGGTTGATCAGGATCGGATGCTTCAGCATGAAATCGACGATCTCGTCGTCGGTCCATTTGGGATCGCCGAGATTGAGCTCGGCGTACGGCGTACCCTTCTCGCGCAGCAATTCGCGCGGTGTCATTCCCATCGCCGCGATCAGCTCGACCAGCCGTTGGCGCGACGGCGGGTTCTTCAGATACTCGATCACCTCAGGCTCTTCACCCGACTGCCTGACGATGGCGAGCGTGTTGCGCGAGGTGCCGCAGTCGGGGTTGTGATAGATGGTGATAGTCATTTCGCGGCTCTCATCTGTCTGATTGGTTTAGGCTCGGTGAGCAGCCATCCTGCCAAGGCCATGGCAAGCAGTGCGCCCAGAAGTTCGGCGACGATAAACGCCGGCAAATCCATCGGCCGGATGCCCGCGAATGTGTTGGAAACCGCCCGCGCAATGGCGACTGCTGGATTGGCAAACGACGTCGAAGCCGTGAACCAATAGGCCGCCGTGATGTAGAGGCCGACGAGCCAGGGAATGGACTCCGAACGGAAGCGAAGTCCTGCCAGAATGGTGAAAACCAGACCAAAGGCGGCCACCAACTCCGCAATCCATTGTCCGTTTCCGGTCCGCACGGTTTGGGAGATCTGAAGAATCGGCAGTTCGAACATGGCGTGCGCCAGCAACGTTCCAGCGACGCCGCCGACAATCTGGGCCACGATATAGGCCAAAGCCGTGGTCGCGTCGATTTCGCGCCTCAGCGCAAAAACCAGCGTCACCGCCGGATTGAAATGCGCCCCGGAAATCGGTCCGAGTATGGTGATCAGCACCACCAGGATCGCTCCAGTCGGCAGCGTGTTGCCGAGCAGGGAAACAGCGACATCGTCCGTCAGTCTGTCGGCCATGATGCCCGAGCCAACCACCGTCGCGACGAGCATTGCCGTGCCGAGCGCTTCCGCGACGATGCGACGGGACATGTCAGCCGCCATGGTTAGCCCACTTTCGGAAGATCGCGACCGATCTCATCCAGTCGTTTCTGCAGGGCGAGCTTGTCGATCGTGTTCATCGGCAGGCTGACGAAGATCGAGATCCGATTGTTGAGCATGCGGTAGGCTTCGGCAAAGGCCAGGTGCTTTTCGGCGTCCGTGCCGTCCACGGCCGCCGGGTCGGGCACGCCCCAATGCGCCGTCATCGGCTGTCCCGGCCAGACCGGGCAGGATTCATTGGCCGCGTTGTCGCAGACGATGAAGACGAAGTTCATCTCGGGCGCGCCGGGAGCTGCGAATTCCTGCCAGTCTTTCGAACGGGCGAAGGACGTGTCGTGGTTGAGGGTTTTCAAAAGCTGGAGTGCGTAGGGATGGACCTCTCCCTTCGGGTGCGATCCGGCCGAATAGGCCCTGAACTTGCCGGCACCGACACGGTTCAGGATCGCCTCGGCGAGGATCGACCGTGCCGAATTGCCGGTGCACAGGAAAAGAACGTTGTATGGCTCACTCATGGCGTCGTCCTCCCTTCTAACAGTTGCAAGTCACCGCCTGAATGACCGGCTGGCAGAGCTCCGGCGCGCCGTTGCAGCAATCCTCCATGAGATAGGCAAGCAGATCGCGAAAGCCGGTCATGTCGGCGACGTAGCGGATTGTCCGGCCGTCGCGCTCTGCGCGCACGAGGCCGGCATGGTCGAGAACCTTCAGATGCGCCGACATTGTGTTCTGCACCGTGCCGAGGCGCGAGGCGATCTCGCCAGCGGGAACACCATCTGCGCCCGCCCGGACCAGCAGGCGAAACACTTCGAGCCTGGTGTCCTGGCCAAGCGCTGCCAATGCGAGAAGAGCGGTGTTCTTGTCCATGTATCGTAGAATCCGGAATTATGGATGTATATGGCGGGCATATGACAGTGAGATGACGATCGTCAACGCCGCCACGTATGGCAGGTGCAGCAGTACCGGTCCAGACACGCGGACGATATCTATCATCTTCCGGCGATGTCCTCGAAGTTCAGATCGAAGCGCATGAGATACTTGCGCAGCCGGTCGGCATCGTTGCCGCTGGTCTTTTGCAGTCGAGAGACCGCGAACAATTTTCGCCCCGCCGCGCTGATGGACTTGCTGTTGCGGCAAACCTCAAGCACTGCCGCAAGCTGCGCCCGGTCGAACATATCGATCTGGCTTTGCCGGTCGGGGCCGAGAACGTCCAGCAGGATCGCTTCCCGGTCGCTGGCGTCGCCGGCACGCCATAGTATCATCAGGCGGTCGATCTCGTCGCGCACGGCCTCTTCGTTGATGCGGCCAAGCGGCGCCAGAGTAGCCATCCGCGTGACGGAAGCCGAGAGGTCGCGGAAATTGGCCCGCCACATGGCATCAGGCGCCATGGCAAATTTCAGGTAAAGCTCGCGTGCTTCCTTGTTGAAGGTAGCATTCTGTCCCTCGCGCTCGCTGAACCGGCGGAGCTCGAATTCGAGGTTCGGCTCGATGTCCTCCTTGCGGTCGCGCAGGGCCGGCAGCTGGAAGGTCCACAGGTTTAGGCGTGCAAAAAGATCCTCGCGAAACTTGCCCTCCTTCACGCCGATCGACAGATCGCGATTGGTGCCCGCCAGTAGCTGAAAATCCGACATGACATCCTGATCGGCGCCGACCGGCAGGAAGCGCTTTTCCTCGATGGCGCGCAGGCACATGGCTTGTTCATCGAGACCGAGTTCGCCGATCTCGTCGAGAAACAGGACGCCCTTGTTGGCCGATTTCATCAACCCTGCGCGCTCGTTCTGGGCGCCGGTGAAGGCGCCCTTGACGTGGCCGAACAGCGTCGACATCGCCTGGTCGCCGCGCAACGTGGCGCAATTGACCTCGATGAAAGCACCGGAGATCTGCCGCTGCGCCTTCTTGAGTTCATAGATGCGCCTAGCCAGCTGCGACTTGCCGGCACCCGTCGGCCCAGTCAGCAGCACCGGCGCGCGCGACCTGATCGTCACCTTCTCGATCTGGTCGATCATCTGGTTGAAGGCGGGATTGCGGGTGGCGATGCCCGACTTCAGAAAGGACGTCGCCTCGTCACGTTCGGCGGCAAAGCGAGTGGCGATCGCATCATAGCGGGACAGGTCGAGATCGATGATCGAATGGCTGCCGGAAACCTCATCGCTGCCCTCGCGTCTGCGTGGCGAAAGCTGAAGCAAGCGCGCCGGGATGAAGCGCGCCTCGGTGAGCAGGAACCAGCATATCTGGGCGACATGCGTGCCGGTCGTGATATTGACGAGATAATCTTCCTTCTCAGGATCGAACGCATAGGCGCGGGCGAAATCACGCAACTCGGTATAGACCTCGCTGAAATCCCAGGGGTCCTTCATGCCGATGATGTGCGACCTGACTTCGGTTGCTGGCGAGACCTCCTCGATGTCGGCTATGACTTGCATGGCCAGCCGCTGCGACTGCACGTCGTGGATGAGTTCCAGCCGATCGATGAACAGCCCCGGTTGCTGGCAAAGCGCAACCGTTGGCCGCCATCGTTTCCAGCGGTCGTCTCGGCCGTTTGCATCGAGCGTCGTGCCAAGAATGCCGATCGCAACGCGTCTTTTCATATTATCCCAAAATATAAATGCCGAGATTTTTAGATCACTATACAGGCACTCGTCTGCGAAGTGCCAGAGGCAAAGGTTTCGATCCTGATTTTTCTTTCTCAACAATATCAAGCCGTTATGCCAAATTGAGTGGGCCAGAGCCGCACTACCCTTCAAACTGGCACGTCACTTGTAGTGCTGGTGGTGTGAAAATGAAGGATGAGAACAATGGCGAACAAATCCGTGTTTGCGACGATTGCAGGAAAGCTGCTCCCGCCAGCCGACACCAGGAACCATGAGGGCGCCCAGGCTTACCGCCTGTCGCCTCACCAGGCTCTGGCGCAGCTGGCGGCGACGGGAACGTTCAACGCGACCTTCTATGCCGAGCCGCGCGAGCAGCTGGACGAAGTGCTCAAGCTGGCCTGGCAGGTCGAGCCGGGATTTTTGGCGCGCACCGCCGTCCACGCCTTCGAGCAGGGCTACATGAAGGATATGCCGGCATTGCTGCTGGCGGTTCTCTCCTGCATGCCGGGCGACGAGTTCAACCGGGCGTTTGGAAGGATCGTCAGGAATGGCAAGATGCTGCGCACCTTCGTGCAGGTCATGCGGTCCGGCGCCACCGGGCGCAAGTCGCTCGGCACGCGGCCGAAGCGCCTTGTCCAGGTCTGGCTCGAGCAGGCACCCGATTACGAGATCATGCGGGCTGCGGTCGGCAACGATCCGTCGCTGGCCGATGTCATCAAGATGGTTCACCCGAAGCCGAAATCAGCTTCGCGTGAAGCGCTTTATGGCTATCTGATCGGCAAGCCGCATGAATTTGCGGCCTTGCCGGACGCGGTCAAAGCTTTCGAGGCGTTCAAGCGCGACCCGTCGCTGCCTGTGCCGGAAGTGCCGTTCCAGATGCTGACCTCGATGCCGCTGACATCAGTGCATTGGGTGCAGATCGCGGAGACGGCCGGTTGGCAGATGCTGCGGCAGAACCTGAACACTTTCGCCCGCAACGGCGTGTTCGAAGTGTCTGGGTTCGAGGAGAAGCTGGCGGCGCGCTTGCGCGATCCGGAAGAGGTCCGGCGTGCGCGGGTGTTCCCGTATCAGCTCATGGTGGCGTTCACCATGGCCGATGCGAAAGTGCCTGGCGTTGTCCGGGATGCGTTGCAGGATGCGATGGAAATCGCGCTTGGCAACGTTCCCCGGATCAAGGGCAACGTGGTCGTATGCCCGGACGTTTCGGGCTCCATGGCCTCGCCGGTGACCGGCTACCGCAAGGGCGCGACGTCGGCTGTCCGCTGCATCGACGTGGCTGCCCTGGTGGCCGCTGCGCTGCTGCGCCGCAACCCCACGGCCAGGGTCCTGCCGTTCGAGAACGATGTGGTTGATATCAGCCTCAACGCACGCGACACGGTGATGACCAACGCCGCCAAGCTTGCTGCCATCGGTGGTGGCGGAACCAACTGTTCGGCTCCGCTGGCACGGCTGGTGCGCGAGAAGGCGAAGGTCGACCTGGTGGTATTCGTGTCGGACAACCAGTCCTGGGTGGATGCTTCGGCGCATGCGCATCAGGGCACGGCGACGATGCAGGAATGGAACAAGCTGAAGCGATGGAACCCGGCAGCGAAGCTGATCTGTATCGACATCCAGTCGCATTTGACGACGCAGGCCAAGTCGCAGCCCGACATCCTGAATGTCGGTGGCTTCTCCGACCGCGTCTTCGACGTGGTGGGCACCATGCTGTCCTCGAGCGGCGACCCGGACCATTGGGTGCGAACGATCGAGGCGATCGAACTGTAAAAACGGTCCCGGCGGCGCGTCCGCCGGGACCACCGGGACAAAAAACGGGGGCATGACGAATGCCGATGGAACTACAGGCTGCTCACCTCCAGGTCGCGGGTTCGAATCCCGTCGGGTCCGCCACTATGGACCCGTAGCTCAGCGGTTAGAGCGGGACGTTTCGTCAATCTTGTCGTCATGCCCGACGGCTTTTTGCGCGGCTCCGGCCGCAACTGAAGAAAGGAACTGAACATAAGGCATGACGGGATGCCGGTGGAACTACAGCTTCAGGTGCTCCTTACGCAGGTTCGATTCCTGCTGTGCTCGATCGAGCATGTGGCCGAGTGGTCAGGCGGGAAACGTTTCACCAATACTTGCCGTCATGACTTGAAAAAGCCGCGGCGAATGCCGGATGGAACTACAGCATACGATGGGATGCTCCGTGAGGTTCGACTCCTCACCTCGCAGGCGCTCTCTGGCACGAGCGGGACTCCCGGGTTTCATCTTCTCTTGTCGCCGCGGCGACCAATAAATGGCGAATGCAGGCAGGACTACAGGTAGAAGCGTCCGCGTCGAAAGGCGCGGAAGGTCGGGTGTTCAAATCACCCCTTCCGTCTTCGGACGGGAGTGGCTCAGAACGGTCCTGCCGATCCTTGTCGCCAGATCGAAATGAAAGGACGAATGCCTGCGAGACTACAGGTAGACGCAGCCCGCTGCGGAGCAAACACGCATGCGGGTGCCGAAAGGCGTGAGGGTTCGTGTCCCTCCTTCGCATCTTAGCGAAGTGGCGGAAATGATGTCTCGCATTCCCTTGTCGTCCGTCCGCAATATGCAGTGCTGCCCAGGCAAGTATACCGAAAGTGGCAGTCATACCGAAAGTGAAAGACATGGCCGAGATTTTGAGTGGACAGGATTTGATCGACGCAGGCATGCCGCAGGGCAAGTGGTTCGGCAAGGCGCTCGCCGCCGCAAACGCGGTGCTGGAGAATGGCGGATCGCAGGGCGATGCGCTGGAGGCCGCGCGTGGTTTCGCGCCACCGCCGGCTCTGTCGCTGCATGCGGCTGCCTCCATGCCACTGCATCTGAACATCCGGGCCGAAACACCTGAGGAAGCCGCCAATGTCGAATCGGTCACGCGCAGCATGACCGAGTTGATGCGCACGCCGGTGATCCGCGCCGGCGCCATCATGCCGGATGCCTGCCCGACCGGCCCGTCGGGCACCATTCCGGTCGGCGGTGTCGCCGTGTCCGAGGCGATCCACCCCGGCATGCATTCGGCCGACATCTGTTGCTCGATGGCGATCTCGGTATTCCCCGGCGTGGCGCCTGCCGCGCTGCTCGATGCCGTCCATGCGGTTACCCATTTCGGGCCGGGCGGACGTCCGCGCGGCCAGCAGATCCGGCCGGCCAAGGAGGTCTTCGAGCGTTTCGAGGCCAACCCCTTGCTGCGCGATATGACCAGTGCGGCAATCGAGCACTTCGGCACCCAGGGCGACGGCAACCATTTCGCCTATGTCGGCACGCTGAAGTCGAGCGGCGAGACGGCGCTGGTCACCCACCATGGCTCGCGCTCTCCGGGCGCCCGGCTCTACAGCAAGGGGATGAAGATCGCCGAGGGCGTTCGCAAGACCCTGTCGCCGGAGACCTTGCCGCAGAATGCCTGGATCCCAGCCGACACCAGGGAGGGCGATGAGTATTGGGATGCCCTGCAGACGATCCGCGAATGGACCAAGGGCAACCACATGCTCATCCACGATATGGCGGCCGAGCGTCTGTCGGCGAAGGTGTCGGACCGGTTCTGGAACGAGCACAACTTCGTTTTCCGCCGCTCGGACGGGCTGTTCTACCACGGCAAGGGCGCCACCCCGGCTTTCGACAACTGGGCCGAGGACGCGACCGATCTGACGCTGATCCCGCTCAACATGGCGGAACCGGTGCTGATCGTGCGCGGCAAGAATGCTGCCCATGGACTCGGTTTCTCGCCGCACGGCGCCGGGCGCAATTTTTCGCGCAGCCAGCACCGGCGCATGCAGGCCGGGCGCAGCGACGCCGATATCTTCGCGGAAGAGACGAAGGGCACCGATGCCCGCTTCTTCTCGGGCGTGACGGATATTTCGGAGCTGCCGAGCGCCTACAAGAACGCGGCTTCGATGCGCCGCCAGATCGAGCATTTCGGCCTGGCGAAGATCGTCGACGAGGTCATGCCCTATGGCTGCATCATGGCCGGTGACTGGGAAGCCAACGCCCCCTGGCGCAAGAAAAGGGAAGCGCGCTCGCAAGAGGGGCGTCGGCCGTAGCGAAGACGTCGCCGGATGCGGACTGCAATGGTCCGCATCCGGCAAAGACGACCTGGATCCGGAAGAACCGGTCCTCGGTCGTGCTGCCTAGTTGCGCAGGTTGAACACGAAGGGCGCCGTGCGACTTATCCGCGAGCCGAGCTCTGGCGGCGGCGTGGGCACTTTGGCACCTTGCAGCGCGCTGAGCGCCGCACGATCGAGGTCGGCATCGCCGGAGGAACGAGCCAGCCGGGCGGATAGGACTCGGCCGGATCCGTCGACCGTAAAGGTGACTTGCGGACTACCCTCCGCGCGCCGGGCTTTCGCCGCCCTCGGATAATCCGTGTGCCGCCTGATCCATGCACCCAGGCGCGAGTCCCACTTGGATGAGTCGCCGCGTCTCGAGGCCGCCGCTTTGGCCGGTTTGGATGCGGCCGCCCTGGCTGCGGGTTTCGCAGCCGGTGCGGCTTTCTCCTTTTTCGGGCGCTGTCTGGCCTCTCTGACCGGCTTCTTCGCCTTGACCTCAGCCGGCTTCTTCACCTCGGCCTTTGCCTGCTTCTTTGGCTTGGCCTCGACG